>DASPVS010000285.1:0-11596 GCA_035622235.1 Acidimicrobiales bacterium
AACTGCACCGATGCGACCGCGAGTCCCCGGATTGCGGCCCAGCAAGTATGTCAATTCGCGACGACTGTGGGTCTTGGTCTTCTCGAAGATCGACTTGAGGTGGTCTTGAACGGTGAGGACCGAGATCGAGAGCCGGAGTGCGATCGTCTTGGTATCAAGGCCGGCCAGGACGTGAGCCACGACCTCAGCTTCGCGGTCGCTTAGTTCGAACGCGGCGACTTGCAAAGAGAGGAGCTGAGCGGACTCGGTAGCCATCACGATCACCGGTATCGCCAGCCCCAGCCCGCTACCTCCTAGGGATTCCGCGAGAAACGTCGTCCAGGATCCTCCCCAGGATCGCATTCGTACGTGAGTACCACCCTCATTCGTATCCTTCTCTCGCAGGAGGCGGAGGCGAGCCGCCAGTGACGTCAGGATCATTCCCACTCGGTCGAGAGAATCCGACCGTCGAAAGTCGTCGAGCCAAGATCTTGCGCTGTCGGTAGCGCCAACGATTGATCCACTTTCATCGAGAAGGATGGAGGTCGGACTTTCAGGAGTGCCCGGCGCGCGCGACGCGAACATCGACCTGGCAAGATGTGACGCGCGGGACTGGGCGAGACGACGCACAGTCGCGACATCGGAAGGCGAGAACCGAGTCCCCTCTCGTCGGTACAACGCGAGCGCTCCCCAGCACACTCCTTCGGCGTCCACCATCGCCGCCCGAAGCTCATGTCGGCGACCTCTGGGTAGGAGAAGTTGCTGCCACCGATTGCTCTGCTGACACTCGGGGTCGTGATCGATGCTCAGGGTGGCGACCGGCGATGGTGAGACCGCGAGCTCGCGGAACTGGTTGTAATCCTGGTCCTGCTGCTCGTTCCTGCACCCTAACCGCGCAATCTCGGGATTGATCGGGTATGTCGCTACGAATTGCGTGGGAATCAGGGCGTCCGGATCCATGGCCATGGCCATGCCTTCGCCGTAACCGACGGACCTTCTAAGTAGTGCCAGCGTGCCGGCAAGCGAGGAAAGGACGTCGTCAACCTGCGGGACCTGCGTCGCCAAGGCATCGTCCGATTCGTGCGGGATTTCAGGGTCGATGCTCACAACGACCTTTGCGGTTCATTTGGCATTCTCCAGAATTCAATCAGAGTGAAATCTGCGTGATGCTGGAAGACCGCGACGGTGAGGCTCGCCTCGGTGATCACGTGGGTCATGTCCGAGGGTCGATGGCGTGCGTCCAGTCCACCCCGCCGTCGGCGACTCTGATGGAGGCGGGAGCGGGATGGAGGGTCGAGCAACGACACCCGTCTGGCCCGTCGGCGGACCCGGGTTCGGGGAGGCGCTCGGTTGCGAGGCGGGTAGCTCGAGTTTCCACCCTGGCTCGATGAGGTCGGGATCGACAAGCGTGCGGCCGTCTTGTTGGGGACGCCCCGCGTTGAGGTTGATGATGGCCGGCCACGCCGGCGGTCTGGCGGGCGCGGTGAAAGCGTCTAGTCGCGAGACCAACCCCTGGCCCTGGAACAGCACGACCCCTGGCACGTGTTTAGCTCGTCGCATACGTGCTACAGTTGTGGCATGGCCGAGGTGGCATCGCGAGAGCTTCGCAACGACACGAGGGGGCTCCTCCGTCGGGTTGCGGAGGGAGAGGACATCGTAATCACGGTGGACGGCCACCCGGTTGCCGCACTCCGCCCGCTTGAGCGCCGCGCTCGCTGGGTACAAAGTCGCGAGTTCGTTCGGCGTCTCTCGGGACGGCAGGCAGATCCCGCGCTGAGCGCGGAGTTGCGCGCTCTGGCCCCCGATATGACCGACGAGATTGAAGGGTGAGCCGGGGACTCGCCGATACGTCGATCTTCATCGCCAGGGAGTCTGAGAGACCGCTTGACCAGTCCTCGATGCCGGACGAGCTCGCGGTGTCCATCGTCACAATCGGGGAGCTGCGCGCTGGAGTGCTCGTGGCGGACGAAGTCCGCGTTCGGGACAGGCGGTTGACGACCCTGACCGCTGCGCTCGAGTTGGACCCGGTACCGGTCGATGACGACGTTGCCTCACATTGGGCAAGGCTTCGCGTGCTTCTGCGAGAGACGGAAAGGCGAATGCCGGTCAATGACTCATGGATTGCCGCGACAGCCATGGCGCTCAGGGTTCCGGTCGTTGTACAGGACGACGACTACGTCGAATTGGACGGATTGTCCGTCATTCGCGTGTAGGTGGGTCCAGCCCGCTTATAGGGTCACGTCGGCATTATTCGCTCGGGCGTGCGTCCTGTCCGACGTCCCCGAAGGAGCCCGAGGGAAGGCGCCGGTAACGGGATCCCGTCGCCGCGAGGGAGACGTATATCCTTCGTCTCATCGCCCAGCGAGCTGGTGGGGGCGAAGCGAAGGGTGAGTGGTCAAAATGGCGGTGGATCTGCACTATGACATGTACGACCGCGAAATCTACGCGTCACCGTACGAGACGTACCAACGGCTGCTTCGCGAAGCGCCGCTGTACTTCAATGACGAGCTCAATTTCTATGCGGTGAGTCGCAGTGCCGACCTGACACGGGTCCTAACGGACCGTGACACCTTCATCTCCGGCAAGGGCGGTGTCTACAACTTCATTTCGACGGGCATGGAGATGCCACCCGGACTCTTCATCTTCGAAGACCCTCCGTTGCACACTGTGCACAGAAACCTGGTCTCGCGCCTCTTCACCCCACGGGCGGTCAACGGGCTCGAGCCCCAGATCCGCGAACTGTGCACCGAGGTCGTCGACTCCCTTATCGACCTTGACCAGTTCGACTTCATGGATGACTTCGCCATGAGAATCCCCATCCAGGTGATCGGGATGCTCGTCGGTATTGAGAAGTCCGATCAAAAGGCTCTTCTCGACCTGGTGCACAAGAATATCCATGAGGGAACTGCTGACCGCGAGGCACAGCAGATCGAGGCAGTGCTGGCCACCGCTGCGTGGTTCAACGACTACCTCGACTGGCGCGAAGAGAACCCTTCGGATGATGTAATGACGCAACTGTTGAACGTGGAGTTCGAGGACGACACCGGGACGGTCCGCAAGCTCCGACGTGACGAGGCGCTCACGTTCCTCACGTTGATCATGAGCGCCGGCAGCGACACGACAGCCACGGCGATTGGTTGGGCGGGTTCGCTCCTCAGTGCACATCCCGATCAGCGGCGCGAACTCGTCGACGACCCAGCACTAATACCGCGCGCGGTCGAAGAGATCCTCCGATACGAGCCGCCTGCTTATCATTACTGCCGCTGGGTGGCCAAGGACGTGCAATTTCATGAGCAGACAGTCCCGGCTGACACCATCCTCGTGGTGTTGCCGGGAGCTGCCAATCGCGACGAAGCAAAGTTCGATGATCCCGACAGATTCGACATCCACCGGAACCCAGGGCAGATCTTCACGTTCAGCTTCGGAATCCATTTCTGCCTGGGTGCCAGCCTTGCCCGAATGGAGACCAAGATCGCCCTCGAGACGATCCTTCCTCGCATTTCTGAATGGACAGCGGATCTCGAATCGGCCTCCTTGACCGGCGGCATCGACACGCGCGGATGGGAGCGTCTTCCGGTCCACGTCTGAGTTTTGGTGTCTCGCTTGTCTCGGCCACTGCGCTCCTGCTTCGCCAGCGGCCTTTAGGTTCGCAACGGTTATGCGCAATTATCTAGGTAGCCGCTTAGCTGGCCGATGAGGTCTTCTGCGTCAACTCGGGCACCGTCGATGAAGCTCGACTTGCGTCGCCGGAGGAAGGGGGTGCCGAGCAGGTACATGCCCGGGGACTCGACCACGCCTCCTTCGTGTCGGATCATGCCCTTGTTGTCGAGCACCTCGACGTCGAGCCACGAGTAGTCGGGGCGGAAACCTGTGGCCCAGATAATTGTCTCGATCTCACCGCTGGTGAGGTCGAGGCCCAAGGGCGGCGACGGGTCCACTGCCGTCGGCTCGAAGCGATATGGCGGTGGGACCGAGTCGTCCAGGCCGTTACTTGTCGCCCATTCGTCGAGCGCGTTGAGGAGCCGTCCGAGTTTGAGGTCAGCCAACTCGCATTTGTTGCGGAGTGAGCCGGAAAATTGTGCCCGGCCTTCGTTGATACCTGCGAGTCGGCCGACGAGTCGGATCCCAATACTTGTAAGAGCGTTGAGATCGAAGGTGGCCCGCTCGTCGGAGCCGGCGAGCTGCATGGATGGGACGCGGCGAGCCCTCACGATGTCGTCTACTTCGTCATACCGCTCGTCGAGAACTCCGGCACCTTCCATCCACCAATGGATGTCCCTTCCCCGGTACGTGCGCGGTCCGCGGACGTGCTCACCTACGCTCAAGGTGACCTCGCGCCCTGAGCGCCGCACCTCGGTCGCGATCTGAACCCCGGTGGCGGATGCGCCGACCACCATCACCGGGCCTTCGGGGAGCTCGTTCGCATTTCGGTAGTCCATCGGCGTCAACGTGGTCAGGCTCGATGGCAAGGCCGAAGCAAACGATGGAACGACCGGAACGTTGAACGCGCCCGTGGCAAGGACGACGACCTTGCACCGCCATTCCCCTTGGTCTGAGGAAACGAGGTATCCATCTTCGAAGCGGCGAACCGATGTCACTGTCACGCCGCACATCACGGGTGCTGCGATGAACTTGGCGTACTCGGTGATGAAGTCCGCTACTTCGGGCATCGTCATGAAGCCGTCCGGATCCGGCCCGTCATAGGCTTGGCCCGGAAGCCGGCACTGCCAATTGGGCGTAAGCAACCGCAGCGAATCCCATCGTTCTTTGCGCCAAGAGTTGGCTACCTCGCACCTCTCGAGAACGACGTGCTCAATCGATCGTGCCGAGAGGCATCTGCTCATAGCGAGGCCGCTCTGCCCGGCGCCAATCACGACCGCTGTGGTTCGCATGGTCCCTCTGCCAGATATCCGCCGGCAGAATGCTAGACGACCTCTACGTTTACGTTCGTGGGGTTGGTGATGATGTCGTAGACGGCGGAACGCTTCTGGGACTGTGCTACGAGCGCTTTGATGTCATCAGGTGAAGCGTCCGCGTCGATATTGTACGTCACCTTTATGTCGTTGTAGCCGTTGCGTACGTCACTGTCGACCCCGAGGATGCCACGGACGTCCATCGCGCCCTCGATGGTGGCCGAAACGCTGCGCAGCTGAATCTCCCGATTCTGTGCCACCGCAGCGACGCCGGCCGTCAGGCAGCTGGCAAGAGCAACGAGCACGTATTCAACGGGCGTCACGCCATTGTCCTCCGAGGCGAAGATCTCGGGGTGGTCGGCGTCGAAGGAACGAAGGGTGCGATGCTTCTGTTCTTCACCGAGTCCGAAGAACCCTTCCACCGTCGAAGTGCTGTGAGTGCCGTTCTGCCACTCGCAGGTGGCTCGCCATTGGAACTTTGCGGCATCAGGTGTGTCGGTGAGCAAGCCCCGTGCGCCGAGCAGAAATTCGACGTTGACGCCATTGTCGACTGGGGTACCGGTAGTGGTCATTATTCAACTCCCTTGCTGGTTTGTTAGGAACAACCCTGTCACGCCCGGAGGGGTGAACCAGGAAATGTGGAAATCACCGCACCGCGTCCGGCTTCCCGGTCCGATTCTCAACATCGGAGGTCGCGGGCGGACGGCCGAACGTGATGGCATGCCGCACCTGCTCAGGTGTGGACGCGTCCAACTCGTGATCCGGAAGCGCGCCGAGCGCGTCGTTCACGGTGGAAAACGCCAGCCGAAATGCCACGAAGGCCGTAATCGCAAAGATCTGTGAATCGTCGAAACCTGCATCTCGCATTGCCTGGACGTCCTCTGCGGTCACCGCGTTCGGCTCCGTTGCCACCAGCCGGGCCCATCGCGCAAGCGCCTGGTCAATCCCTTCCAGGCCACTTGGGTCTCCTTGGATCACGGCCGCAGCAACCTCGGGACTCGTTGCCGCGGCAAGTTTTGTGCCCCACGCCAACGAACAGTAGGAATCGCCGAGTTCCGACGCCGCTGCCGTGATCAGCACGCTGCGCTGAGCCGTGCTGAGAGAACCGGCTTCGGTCGCTTCGCTCAGGAGCCCGGCAAGCCGGTCCAGTGCAGACGGAAGGTGGGCCCATAGAAGCGACATGTTCATCACGTAGCCGACGCCATTCAGGTCAGCGTCGAACAGCCGTTGCACCTCGTGCGTGGGCGGCGGGGGCGCGAGGAAGCTGACGGACTGCACTTCGGCCGCACGGTCGGCTGTACTGCGGGCGAGGGGTCGGGTCGGCTTGGTGGCGAGGTAACCGACGAGTGCAATTTGCGCACGTATAGGAAGGCCGTCTCGCACCTGTTGTCGCGCCACTTCGACCGCCGCTTCGATAAAGGCCTCCTCTCCGACCGTCTGGATTGCTTCGAAGGCTGGTCCAGTCGCGGCCAGGCCGCGCGCATAGGCCTCCGGATCGGCGAACTCGAACACGAATGGAACCTCGATCCGCTCGACCTCGGTGAACCCGATCTCGGAAAGGAGGGTTTCCCCTGCACCCGGCCGGCCGAGGGCGACCATGTCTGCCTGGTTCTGGACCTTTTCCTCGGTTGCGAGCGTGAAAGGCGCCATCGCCCATGCGCCGGGCGAAACCTTGATGTGTCCCCACACCGTCAATCCGACTCTTCCGCCCGGTAACAGAACGCGCAGGGTCTCTTCGACCGCTTGGGGGGTTGTGCCCCAGATTCCTCGGAAGCTCGTCACGACGCTGAACGAGTCGTCCTCCCATGGCAGGGCGTTCATGTCGCCGACCCGGAGATCGGCGTCCGGATTGCGGTCCTTGGCGACGGCGATGAGACGCGGGGACGCATCGAGGCCTGCACAACGCGCTCCGCGTATCCCTGCGAGCTCCAGCGCCAGGCCGGAGCCGCACGCGATGTCGAGCAGACGGTCGCCGGTCCCTACCCCCAGGCGCTGATGCATCGCCACGTATTCCCTGACATTCGAAGGCTCGCAGAGGGCTGCAAACTCGACGGCTCGTCGGCCCCACCCTTCGTCGACCATCCGCCACTGCTCTTTGCCTGTCTGTCCGATTCCCGCCTCCGACGTCATGTCGTCACCGTTTGGGAGGCATTGGGTGCATTGGTCCGAGGAAGGCTCGGCCCGGGTATGACAGGAAGCTCCGATAGACCGCGCAAGACGAGTCCGTCGCCGTGGTCCCAGTGCAGATCCTCGGGGGGTACGGCCAAGGCGAGGTCGGGGAACCGGCGCAGGAGCGAATTCAGAGCGATATGGCCTTCCATGCGCGCGAGCGGGGCACCGAGGCAGTGGTGGATTCCGTGGCCAAACGCCAAGTGACGAGTCGCCGCTCGATCGATGTCGAGCGACTCGGGGTCCGCATACTTCCCACGGTCCCGGTTCGCGGAGGCGAGACAGATGATGACCTGCGCTCCAGCCGGGATCGTCACGTCCCCGATCTCCACCTGCTCGACGGTGTAGCGGAAGGTCGAGTGGGGAACAGGAGCGTCATAGCGGAGAAATTCTTCGATCGCACCGGGAATCTTGCTCAGATCGTCGCGGAGCTCGGACAATTGGACCGGGTTGCGGAGGAGCGCGACGACGCTGTTGCCGATGAGGCTAGCGGTGGTGTCGTGGCCCGCGACGATCAGCTGAAAGATCGTGGAGCGCAGCTCTTGGTCGTTGAGCCGTTCGTCGCCATCGCGCGCACTGATCAATGCACTGACCAGATCGTCACCGGGCGCTTTCTGCTTGGCGGCGATCAGGGCTCCGAGCATGGCTACGACTGCATCGGACGCCTGCTTCGCCGCCGCGTACTCAGCTTCGTTGGCAATCGACACGAGGAGCCTCATGAACTCCAAACCGAGCTGTGCGCGGTCAGACGGGGGTACGCCCAGGAGCTCGCAGATGACGGTGAATGGCAGGGGGAATGCGAAGGTTGAGACGAGGTCGACGTGACTCGTCGGACCCGCGGCAGCGATGTCGTCGAGCAAGTCGTCTGTGATCGTCTGCACTTGTGCGCGAAGAGCCTCGACGCGTCTAGGCGAAAAAGCAGCGGAGACGAGCCTCCTGAGCCGCGTGTGATCGGGCGGATCGACGGTGAGCATGTGTCGGGCGAAGTCCGGTCCCGGCAATCCCTCCGCTACATCGGTTCCTGTCGCCAACGCAGCGTGCATGTCCTTGGAGAGCCGTGGATCGTTGAGCGCGGCAAGCGCCTCCTCGTAGTGGACAACCAGCCAGGCGTCGTGCCCGTCGGCCAGCGTTACCGGATGCACAGCGCCCAGCCTTCGGACGTCCGCGAACAGAGGGAAGGGATCGTCGAGATCGAAGGAACCCCACGACGCGAGGGCATCGATTGTGGGCACGGTCACATCTCCTAACCCGTCTACCGGAAAGTTCGTGGGATCCCAGCGCAAATAATTTAGTCGATCGCCCTGGGCTAGTATCTTATGCGGACGACTAACTGTCAAGGAGAAGCGGACGACTAACTGTCAAGGAGAAGACGTGGTGGTGACTGCACCCAACGCTCTCGGACCGCTGTCGATGCGCTGATGGCACGAGCTTGGGAACAGCGGGGCGTCTCGGAGGCCCGACAGCAAGCGACCGCAGCGATGATGGATGCAGCCGAGGATCTGCTCTACGAAGTCGGCTACGCCGGAGTGACCACACGTGCCGTCGCAGAGAAAGCCGGCGTAAACCGAGGTCTAGTTCACTACTACTTCGGCTCGATGGAGGAGCTTTTAACGCAGACGCTCGAGCGATTCGTCGACCAGCTGGCTGAAGCACTCGAAGCACTATATGAGGATCCGAATCTGAGCTTCGCGGAGAAGTGGCGCCTCGGTTCGCAGTTCTGGGTTCAGGAGCCCACGTCCAGATTCCCCAAGATCCTGCTTGAACTGTTGGCAGTGGGCTGGAACATGCCGGCACTCAAGATTCGTTTGACCGAGGTCCACGCGCGTTTCCGAACGATATTCGAGCGCAATTTTGGCCAGGCCCTGCGTGACTATGGACTTGATGAACGACAATTCCCTTTGCGCGTGATTGTCGCCGCTGTGACGAGTTATCAGCTCGGCCTGATCGTCGAAGGTCTCTCCGGTGTGGACGTCGGCCACAGCGACCTGGTCGACTGGATCCAGGGATGGATCGACTCCCTCGAAACTCAAGCATTTGGTGCCAAAGTGGAGCCTCCGGGTATTTCCCAAGCCCACGGCTCACGGGATAGCGAACTCGTAGAACAGGCCGCCGAGGCTCGTCCACGACGACGGCGAGGAGTCGATGACGAATTGCACCGTGTCGCAGCCGCATACAAGAGCGCTGGAACACGAGGAGTCAAAGAAGCGCTTCACGTCTCCGAGTCCCAAGCCTACCGATGGGTACGCAAGGCACGCGATGTGGGGCTTCTCCCGGAGAACGATCGGTTCCTCAATTCTGAGCACTTAGATTGACGGTCACTCGAGACCGTGTGCAACAGCGCTTCAGCGAGCGGGGCTGATCAGCGACGTCAGGTGCGACCCACTCAGGCGACACAACGCGTGTTCGGACGTGGCAACGCTCCTCCTATGAAATAGTGGGACACGACATGCTGCATGCAGGTGTTCGAGGATCCGTTCAAGAGCCAACTGTGTCCGTAACCCACGTACGTGACCACCCGGCCACCGATCGCCTGAGCCAGCAAATGTGCGCCGGCATAGGGTGTGTTCGGGTCCCCAGTGTTTCCGATGACGAGAGGCGGCTGGCTGTGAATCGGCATCAGGTGGGCTGCTGCTCCAGTTGAGTCGCTCCACCCCGGACAGCCAATCAGATTGTTGGCCACGGCTTCAGCACCGCCGAACGGAAAGCGTGAAGCAAGGGTTCGAGCAAGTGATGCTGTAGCAGTTGCACTCGGGTGGGCTCTCGCGTCATTGCAGGTAATACTCCAAAGTGGCCCGACAAGTGAGTTCCCATTCAGATCGGTCTCGAGGCCCAAGGCGACCGAGCGCAGTGGAGCGCCATTGCCAGCAGCAGCAGCCTGCAGGGCTGGGAAGTAGCCCGGAGTGAACGAAGGTGCTGAGAGATAGAGCAAGGTGGCCGTCATCAGATCACCTAGGGTGACGGGTTGGCCGTCGCCGCCACCCGGTGCGGGCAAAGGATGCTGCGCCAGGCGCTTTGAAAGTTGTCCGTAGAAGCTAAGCGCTTGAGGCCCCAGAGTGCAGTTCGGCACGGTCGAACATTCGTCAAGGACATGTAGAAGCGCTTTCTGAATGGCTGGAGCCTCCAGCGTGGCGTCTGCGGAAAGGCTCACATTGGCATCTACTGCCCCGTCCAAGACCATCGAACGAACATGCGTTGGGTAAAGCTGACGGTAGACCGATCCAAGGACGGTGCCGTATGAGAGGCCGTAGTAGTTGATCCGTTTGACTCTGAGAGCAAGGCGGAGACCATTCATATCCCGGGCTGACGTCGTCGTGTCGACGGTCGGAAAGAGGTCCGGATCGTCAGAACGACATGATCGATCCAATCCGGCAAACGTCTGTGCCGCAACCGCTGTCCCGGCCACCGCACTGCTTGCGTTCTGTGGAGACGGACCGCAGAGAAGTGGATCGCTTGATCCTGTTCCCCGTTCGTCGAAGCTCACGAAGGTGAACTGGTTCCGCACCGACGTCGGCATGAGCGAAGTCAGGATTGGAAGGATGAGAACTCCACTCTCACCTGGTCCCCCCGGATTGAACACGATTACCCCCTCACTGTGAGGCACGGCGTGTTCGATAACGGCGAGGGCTAGCGACCCTCGAGATGGGTCTCGATAGTCGATTGGTACCCTGAGCGTTCCGCAGAGATAACCCGCGGCTTTTGGACATGGTGACCAGGAAATGCCGAAGGGAGTCGCGGACGCCACAGCAACTCCCCTTCCTACCGACACGGCAGTTGTGAGGCCAAAGCAGACAAGTGAGGCGATGAGCAACCGTGCTCGACCGATGTGAGACCAGCGAAACTGGGTGTACGACCGACCTACTCTCATCGGGACCCGATGGTAACCATCTTGACGGCCGCCGTTGATTCAAATGGGGCCGGTCGTCCCGCCAACGCGAACGCCACGCACTCAAGAGGACCGATGTCAGAGGTTCAGATACAGTCGCCTTCGAATCGGGCCCTTAATGGGACGTCGACGAGGTGTCTGATGCTAACTAGATCGCGGTGACAGAGTTCGTCGACGGGCTCGAAGAGCGGATGTACTAGGTCGTCTGGTTGACGTCGCTGCGCCGGGCGTCGGTGGCGCTCGGATCCTCGTCGGAGACGCCTGAATGGGAAGACGCGTTTAGTTGAGTACGCCGTCCGGAGGGCGCGATCTTCGGGATCTTCCTATCTCGTGTCGAAGTGGAGACCGAACTGGCTTCTCGAAGTCGTCGACCCAGGAAACCAACTTGAGGCAACCGTCGGCCTCGCCGGCGGGCTGCAGCTCGTGTCGGGCGATGTGAGATCGGCACCGTGGCAACCTGGATCTGCTTTGCGACGTCCTTCTGATCGGCGAGATTCTGGCCGTTTGGCCGATCAGATATACCGCTGGCGAGCGCTCTAACTGAACAGTGGCCTTTACTCCCTAAAAAGATGCGAGTCGTACGGAAATTTGAGGTGAACGGACTCTGACCAGAACTCTGACCATTAGTCCACGTTATTGTCAGATTCCCGTA
>DASPVS010000286.1:0-5126 GCA_035622235.1 Acidimicrobiales bacterium
AGATGCTCCACGCCAGCAGGGCTCCCACAATGGTCGCCGCTAGAGACGTATAGACGGCGAGATAACGGAGTGGGAAGTAAGGGGTCGGTATGGCCAGCAGGCGAGGCGGGAGCTGCAAGTAGCCGTTGTAACCCCGAAACAGGGAGTGGAAGCTTCCATAGAAGACGGCCTGATGGGTGTAGATCGTGCTGTCCTCTGCCCACACCGTCTGCCAACTAGGAGTGCCGCGCAGGCGAAATAGAGGAAGGATGATGGCACTAGCCATGAGTAGGACTCCAGCCCATCTATGCCCGAGCCACGCATCCATTCGCTCGTAGATCGGCTGATTAGTCGGTGAGGACTCGATTGCCGCTTCCGAAACTGCTTCCCGCCGGGCTCCAACTACCACTTTCGGATCATATTCCCGGCCCCCGTCGTTCACGGAGAGCCCGCAGCATGGCGTTCGATCAACGCACCCGGCCGGCAGTGCGGTCATACTGACCACATGGCCACGCTCCGCGAGTCGGGCTCAATCGTCGTCAAAGGATCGCCCGAAGAGCTGTACGACATGGTCTCCGACGTGACCCGCATGGGCGAATGGAGCCCCATCTGTAAGGCCTGCTGGTGGGACCAAGGCGGAGAGCCGCAAGTAGGGGCCACATTCAAGGGCCGAAACGAAGTGCCCGAACGGACCTGGGAGACTCGTTCTGAGATCATCGTTGCCGACCGCGGTCGAGAGTTCGCCTGGGTCGTGACCGAACCCCCGACCCGCGCTCGATGGGGTTACACCTTTGTCGCGGTTGATGGCGGGACGGAGCTCGCCGAGACCTGGGAACTCCCCCCCGAAGGCTCCGCGTTCTTCGAGAACGCCTTTGGTGACCAAGCGCCGAAGGAGATCGAGCTTCGCCGTAACGCGGCAAGAAGCGGCATCGATGCCACACTCGCCGCCATCAAGAGCGCTGCCGAAGTCTGAGTCGTGATCCGACGGTCCCTAAGCACTTCGATGGGACCGAGGATGGGCGGCCATGAGAGCTGCGAGAAGGCCGGCACACCCGCGGACAAGCCGCACTCCATTGTGGGGTTGCAGGCTTACGTTGACGGGCTCAGGAGGTGCCGCCGTGGGTTAGCGGCCCGCTCAATCTCAATTGCGCGCCCTCCGAAAGACAGTGAGGCTTGCAGGGCCAACGGGCGAGGATCCTCCGGCGGGAGGTGGGGCAATGACGAAGCTGCGACTGTTTCCGGCTTTCGTTGTGGGGGCGGAACATGATCCCGTCAAGACGTCATGCGTTGACGCTTGCGGTTGCTGGGCAGAGACTCACCACATCCCCGCCGGAAGGCAACGCCCCGGTCTCCGCACCGGGGCGTTGTCGCGTCTCAGTGCCCACGACGGCGGTGAGGCCGCCATGGGACTCCTGGGTGGAGAGGAAGGGGGAGGCGACCTCTCGGCTCAGGAAGCTTCACACCCTGCAGAAGCAAAGTTTCGCAAAGAACAAAAACGCGTGACGTTTGTCGAAAGATCACGTGTCGCCGAAACCCAGGGCCGGCCCCGACAGCGGATGGCGTGCACGGCAGTTGGCCATCGCGACCGACCCTGGGTGGCGAACGACCCCGCCGAGGTTCCCGCCCACTGGCACCGTAGATGCCATATGGCGACGAAAGCCAGACATTTCACAAAGAGGATTAGCGGCACCACTAACGGTCCCCACGGCTGTCAAGACTTCATGCGGTGACGCGTCCGTGGCTTGGCGCCTGAAGTGGCTTCCAGAGAATCGTTAGCGATCATTGATTGGCGTCCGCTGAAACGCCACTTCGACCAGGGGAGAAACGGGGTCGTGGCAGCGATTTCGTTGGGCGACTCCCTCGCCGGACCTCCGTAGGGGTCCCACTTTCGGCGGTCGCCCAATCATACGATGATGAAATGTTTCTTTCACCAGAGGACGAACAGGTCCTCCTCGATGGGCTCGACTCGACGGTCGATACACGTTTGGCCACTTGGTCGGCGCACAGGCCGACGGTCGAACGCCTCGCCTTCCTTGGCCTCATGGACATTCAGCGCGTGCCGCATGCAAATGGAGTGGTGATGACCATTCCACTGGGCTTGAGCAAGCGGGGTGCGCGAGTTGCCCGTGAGATACAGCGGAAACGCGAGGAAGCTCAGCAAGCAGTCTCGTAAAAATTGGGCATCCGAGGCGGCCAGTCACACTCCGGCTCGGTCCGGGCCTGTCGCGTAGGCCGAGACTTGTTACTCCCAGCCGCGAGGGGTGACCATCCGCTTGATGTTGTCTTCCTCGATGCCCCAAGTCGTCAGCTCGGCTGCGGCTCTCTCGTTCGAAATCGCGTTCACCTGCAGAAGCTGGGCAATTGCGAATTGGCGTTGTTTAAGAACCACCCCCGAAGGGGATGATCCATGGGTCCACGGCATGGAGGTGGTTACCTCCACTGTGTCGATGCCCGCTCGTTAACAGAACGTCCCCACAGAGCAGGCCCCGACAGACGGTACTGATTGTTCAAGCTATCCCAGCTTGCCCGGGCGTCTCGCGTCAGGGACCGGCGGAGATTTTGGGAAGGCGTTCGCGACTGGTGGACCTCCTCAATCTCTCCCCGCGATGAGCACAACGCCGTATGGCCTTGCGCCGTCTCATCATTTGCCGGCGCGACGTGAAGAAGCGACTAGCCGAGTGCTAGGCAGTTCTCTCCAAAACAAGGCGAGTCCGACCGAGAGGAATGAGCGCCGGTGACTCCGTTGACGACCGGACGAGGATAGGGGTCCTCTCAGAAGTTGGCCGTCGATCCCGCGACCAGACTGAACCTTCCAGATCTGTTTTCGCAGACTCGAAGGGCCACGGAATCACCAACTGCAGCAAATTTCGAGTTCCCGCTTGTGACCGTACCGGTCAAGTCAGTCTCAGTGCTCTTCGCCGCGCAAGTTCCCTGACCAGAAGAGGTGGATGTCAAAGAAAGGGTCGACTGTTCATAGCTAGCGAACCACGTAAGCGTTCCGGTGCCCGTCGTCAAGATTGTTCCCGGACCCTTGGCCTGCTTGTTCCCCCTCGATGCGGGCGAGCAGTGCGAAAAAGTGATTTGTGTTGCTGTCTTTCCGGACAACTTTGAAGACTCGCTGGAGTAGACGGTGACGTAAATGAACCCGAAGAAGATGAGAAGCTGTCATCACCGCTGTAAACGGCGACTATGGAGTCATTTCCCGACGGCGCGGCTGAAGAGGTGCACGAACCACCACCGCCTGAAAGAGTGGCTGTGCACAGATTCGTTCCCTCAGTCGAGAAGTTGACTGTTCCTGTCGGTGTTCCCGAACCCGTTGAAGGCTTGACACTCGCCGAGTAAGTGACCGTGGAACCCTTGATCCACACGTCGGAAGTCACCATGGCCTGCGTGGTCGTTGCCGGCAGAGCGGAACCGTCTGTCCATACCCAAGCGTCGTCGAGATTGGTGTCGTCGTTCATCCCGTCAAACAGCACAACCTTTGTCCCAGGCGGATCCGTCGCCATGTAATTATCCCCACCGCTGTATGTAGAACCTCCGGGTGGACTCTCTGCTGGATATTGCTCGGACCAATTCGAACCATTCCATGTCCAGGTGTCGTCATAAGTCGTCTGTGCCGATACTCCACCGAACAAGATGAGATCGCCCGTCTGCGGATCTTCAGTCAGTGCAGCGGCAAGGCGAGCCGGCGGGCTCGTGGTGGGAGCCTGTTGAACCCAGTCAGACCCATTCCAGATCCAGGTGTCGTCGTAGCCAGCACCACTAGTACAGCAACCACCGAAGAGCACGACGTCCTTGGTCGTCTCGTCCGTTGCCAAAGAGACGGCGAAACGAGCCGATGGGCTGTGGGCAGGAGACTCCTGGGTCCAGTCAGTCCCATCCCAGGTCCACGTTTCGCTTTCGCCGGTAGAGCTACCAGAAGGATAAACCTCCTCGAAGAGGACGACCTCGTTCGTCGTTGGATCGAACGCCATGGAAGCCCACTCTTCGCCTGGTGGACTCTGCGGCGGAGATTTCTCTGACCACGTTGATCCATTCCAGGTCCAGGTCTCATCGTTAGGTTCACTCGCGTTGTTTTCCCCACCGACAATGACGACTGTGGTATTCGTCGGATCTGCTGCTATCGCGTTTCCGACGAGACCTGGAGGGCTAGTGGCAGGCGACAGTTGTGTCCAGTTCGACCCGTCCACTGCCAGGTTTCGGCAGAGTAGTAGTCGTCACCCTGGCCGCCAAAGAGCAGCACGTCGCCATTGGTAGGTTCGTTCGCGACAGTCGTGTATCCGTACACGGGAGGGCTCGACGCCGGTGTTTGCTCGGTCCAGGTCGACGAACTGGAACCAGCTTCACCAGGCGTCGACTGGATCAGCCCCGTCATGGTGAGCACCAAAACAAACGCGAGCACTTGGAAAGGTCTGTGTCTGGAGGCTTCTCTCATGGATCGCTCCGCTTCGACAGCTCCGGACCTTCTCTTCACCGAGAGCCTTACCCTCGCTTGGCGGCTGTGCAACTGATTTCGACGGGCATCGGACGGATGTCGTAACCATCCGGGACGCAAGTCTTGCGAGGAAGCAAAGTCGCAGGACAGCTAGCGAGAAATCGTTCCACAGCTGGGCGACGCGCACGGCCTCGGCCCGGACCGCAATTGAGTCACGGCTCGACGCCCTGTGGCCGAGGGGCGACTTGAACCTTTAGCCCACGTGCCGGTTGGCGTACCGATTGGACGGTGTGACGAAGGACTCTGGCTCCAACCTGCGGCTCTGAGGAACGGAGCACAGAGTTCATCCCGAGCGGGCAGCCGCCTGAGTTCACTCCTCACCTCTCAAGAGATGGAAGTTCTCGGCCGTAATCTTCCACGCTTGCCGGATGGTGGTTCCGCCGTCGACGATGAGAGTCTGGCCGGTGATCCGGGCGGCCAGATCGGACGACAGGAAGAGTGCCGCATTGGCGATGTCTATCGCGCGCGGAGCGATCAAAGGATTGATGTCGTCCACCGCCCAGACGCCGTCGGGCTGATCATCATTGCCCGTTCCCACGTTTCCGGGCGCCACTGCATTGACCCGGATCCCGTGGCGTCCCAGTTCGTAGGCGAACGACTTGGCCAGCGAGATGACCCCCGCTTTGGCGGCGCCATATGGAGCGTGAAAGGC
>DASPVS010000287.1:0-6624 GCA_035622235.1 Acidimicrobiales bacterium
TGTGGGCACCCATCAACGGCTCAGGACTCTCGACAGCACCTCGTCAGGATCGGCGACAACGCCTGTCCAGAAAGGTCCGAACTCCGCGTAATGAGCGGAGGCATCGTCGAAGCGCATCTCGTACACACACTGTTTGAGATCGTCCGGATGGCCGGCGAACAGGGTCACCCCCCATTCCCAGTCGTCGAGGCCCGTGGCGCCCGTGATCAATTGGACGACACGACCCCTGAACTCGCGTCCGACGCGTCCATGCCCGTGCATGAGCTCGAGTCGGTCGTCGAATCCGAGCGCATACCAGTTGTGGTCGGCCGCGCGGCGCTTCGACATGGGGTAGAAGCAGAACGCCGTTTTTCCCTGTGGCGGAAGCCGGGGATAGAGACGGGTCTGCTTCATGTCCTCGGGCAAGTTAGACGCGTACTCGGACACCTCGGTGAGCGAGACGAACGAACCGACCACGACGAGGCCGGCTCGTTGCACTTGGGTCTGGAAATCGCGAAGGCGCCACACGTCGGGACCGAGAACCATGAAAGCCACGTCCGCTTTGTGACCCAGGACTGCGACGGTCACAACCTGGTCACCGGCACCCTCGATCTCCTTCACAGCGTTGAGCACGCCACTCATCTCCACGTGAGGGCCGGCGGCGCAAAACAGATGGAGCACGGCCCAACCTGTTGCCGGTGCGAGGGAGGACTGGTGCGGAACCGACGCGTCGTGCGGACCCGGGAAATCGGACGGGTCGGTGGCGGACACGGCGTCAGTCTATGAAACGACCGAGGGGCGCCGATAAGGCGCCCCTCGTTTCAGTTCCTCGAGCGTGGCTGATCAGAAGTCGTCCATCCCGCCCGGCATCGCCGGTGCGGTCTCCTTCTCCGGCTTGTCGACGATCACCGCTTCGGTAGTGAGGAACAGAGCGGCGATCGAGGCAGCGTTCTGGAGCGCTGAGCGAGTCACCTTTGCCGCGTCGATGACGCCTGCAGTGAAGAGGTCCTCGTACTCGCCGGTCGCCGCGTTCAGACCCTCGGCCGGCTTCTTCAGGCCACGGACCTTCTCGACGACGACCCCGCCCTCGAGGCCCGCGTTCACAGCGATCTGCTTCAACGGCTCTTCGACCGAGCGGGCAACGAGCCTGGCGCCGGTCGCCTCGTCGCCTTCGAGTTTCTCGGCGCGATCGATGATGTTGGTCTGTGAACGAAGCAACGCCACTCCACCACCGGGAACCACGCCCTCCTCGATGGCTGCCTTGGTCGTGGATACCGCGTCTTCGATGCGGTGCTTCTTCTCCTTGAGCTCCACTTCGGTCGCAGCGCCCACCTTTATGACCGCAACGCCACCAGACAGCTTCGCGAGGCGCTCCTGCAACTTCTCACGGTCGTAGTCCGAGTCGGTGTTCTCGATCTCGGCCTTTATCTGGTTGATGCGTCCCTTGATGTCACTTTCGGTTCCAGCACCCTCGACGATCGTCGTCTCGTCCTTGGTCACGACGACCTTGCGCGCCTTGCCCAAGAGGTCCAAGCCCACGTTCTCGAGCTTGAGGCCGACCTCTTCAGTCACGACCTGGCCACCACAGAGGATCGCCATGTCCTGGAGCATCGCCTTGCGCCGCTCGCCGAAACCGGGAGCCTTCACCGCGACGCTCTTGAAGGTGCCACGGATCTTGTTCACCACCAGAGTCGCAAGGGCCTCGCCCTCGACGTCCTCGGCGATGATCACGAGCGGCTTCCCGGTCTGCATGACCTTCTCCAGAACGGGGAGGAGGTCACGGACAGCCGCGATCTTCGAACCTACGAGAAGGATCTGGGGGTCTTCGAGGACGGCCTCCATCCGCTCGGGGTCGGTCACGAAGTAAGGCGAGATGTAGCCCTTGTCGAAGCGCATGCCTTCGACGAGATCCATCTCCATGCCGAAGGTCTGGGACTCCTCGACGGTGATGACCCCGTCCTTGCCCACCTTGTCGATGGCCTCGGAGATCATCTCCCCGATCTCGCCGTCGGCCGCGGAGATCGCAGCGACTTGGGAGATCTGCGCACGTGAGTCGGTCTCGCGAGCGATCGACTTCAACGAGTCGACCGCGCTCTCTACCGCTGCCTCGATGCCGCGCTTGAGAGACATCGGGTTCGCCCCGGCTGCAACGTTGCGAAGGCCCTCGCGCACCATGGCCCACGCCAACACCGTGGCAGTCGTGGTGCCGTCACCCGCTACGTCGTCTGTTTTCTTGGCGACCTCTTTGACGAGCTCCGCGCCGATCTTCTCCCAAGGGTCCTCCAGGTCGATCTCTTTGGCGATCGAGACCCCGTCGTTGGTGATCGTGGGGGCGCCCCACTTCTTTTCGAGAACGACGTTCCGGCCCTTCGGGCCAAGGGTTACGCGTACGGCGTCGGCCAGCTTGTTCATGCCGTTTTCGAGGGACCGGCGGGCTTCCTCGTCGAAGGCGATCAGCTTGGGCATGTCGTGGATCCTCCGTTGGGTTCCGTGTACTGGGCAGGACCGCCCCGACTACGGATAGCGGAACGGCCGCCCGAGCGGCTCTATTGCTGTTAGCACTCTATCGGTTCGAGTGCTAACAGCAAACCACGCTGAGGAAGAATCTGGCAATACCGAGCCGGCTCAGCCTCCGGCGACAGCCGGGACGATCGACAGCGTCTCGCCGCCGGTCACCTGAGTATCGAGGCCGTCGAGAAAACGGACGTCTTCTTCGGCGAGAAAGACGTTCACGAAACGTCGTAACGAGCCGTCCTCGTCGAAGAGCCGATCACCCATCCCGGGGTGGGCGGCGTCGAGCGCCTTCAAGACCTCACGAACCGTCGACCCCTCGACCGCCACCTCGCCGGTACCTCCTGTCAGCGTCCGCAGCTGAGTTGGAATGCGCACGGTTACGGTCACAGACCCCCCCGATCGAAGTCCGACTCGATCTCGACCGGTCCGTCGCCTGTTCCGACCGGTCCGGCGCCTGTTCCGACCGGTCCGGCGCCCGTTTCGAGATCGACTCCCGCCACGAAGGACTCGAGGGTCGGATCGATCGTCGCCGTCGGGCCGACCGTGGTCGCCAGAGCCTCGACCGTCTTGAGCCCGTGGCCAGTTACGTAGGCGACCACTCTCTCGTCCGAGCGCACCGTTCCCTCCGCCGCGAGCTTCGCGAGGGTGGCGATGGTGACGCCCCCGGCCGTCTCGGCGAAGATGCCCTCTGTCCGAGCCAGCAGGCGGATGCCATCGATGATCTCGGAGTCGGTGACGGCAGCGCACGAGCCGCCTGACTCACGGATCGCCGCAAGCGCGTACCACCCGTCGGCAGGATTGCCGATCGCCAGTGATTTGGCGATCGTCGCCGGCCTCACCGGCCTGATCGCGTCGGTCCCTTCTGCGAACGCGGTGGCGACCGGCGAGCAACCTGTCGCCTGGGCGCCCGAGACCCTCACCCGAGGCTCGCTGTCGAGCAACCCGACGCGATGCAGCTCGGAGAATCCCTTTCGGATCTTCGTGAGCTGACTGCCCGATGCGATCGGGACCACGACATGGTCGGGTGCCTCCCAACCGAGCTGCTCGGCCACTTCGAAGGCCAGCGTTTTCGATCCCTCCGCGTAATACGTCCGAACGTTCACGTTCACGAACGCCCACGCAGGATGCTCGCTCGCGAGTTCGGCGCAGAGACGGTTCACGTCGTCGTAAGTGCCTTTCACGGCCACCACGTGACCGCCGTAGACCGCGGTCGTGACGACCTTCGCCTTTTCGAGGTCGTGGGGAATGAAGACGATCGAGACCATCCCGGCCCTGGCCGCGTGCGCTGCCACCGAGTTGGCGAGGTTTCCGGTCGATGCACAGGCGGCGACCTTGAAACCGAGCTGGCGTGCCTTGGTCAGCGCGACCGAGACGACCCTGTCCTTGAAGGACCCGGTCGGATTCGCGGTGTCGTTTTTGATCCAGAGCTCACCGAGCCCGAGCTCTGCAGCCAGGCGGTCGGCCCGGACGAGCGGGGTCAGACCCGCTCCGAGGTCGATCGGTGACGGGTCGGAAACCGGCAAGAGCGGGGCGTAGCGCCAGATGGTCTTGGGCCCAGCGGCCACCTGCTCTCGGCTGACGTGCGCCGCGACCGCGTCGTAGTCGTAGTCGACCTCGAGCGGTCCGAAGCAGAAGTCGCAAACATGTAGCGCCTCGATCGGATAAGTGCGCGAACACTCCCGGCAGCGCAACCCGGTGACGAAATCCACGATTCCTCCTCATCGGTCGGGCATTGGCACCTGGTGGATCCGCGGGATTCGATCGCTCCCCACGGGATCGGCACTGGTTGCCGCGGCGTCACTGGGCCCGTCCCTCAGCCGCTCTGGATGATCCCTCCATGGTGTCGCATGCGCGCCTTTAGTGCAAACCATCGGTCGACAGCTCGGGGGGTGACCCAGTTGCGGCCTGTCCGGGCTCCGTCGGCGGATACGTTCGGGAAACACATCGAGAGGAACGGGCTGCCCACGTGAGCAGAAACAGCATGGGGGATGATTCGATCGTGCACCCCGGGATACCGACGTTCCACCACTCGGACTACGAGCCCCGAAAGCTCGCGCTCGAAAAGGGGCACCGTGAGGTCTCGGTGTGCGTACCCGCCCGCGACGAAGAAGCGACCCTCGGCCAAATCTTGTCGACCGTGCGCTCGTCCTTCACGACCCGAGGGGGCGGTTGGGATCTGGTGGACGAGATCCTCGTGGTCGACGACGGTTCGCGCGACCGTACGGGGGAGGTCGCAAAGGCTGCCGGCGCGAGGCTCGTGAGTACCGGCGATCCCGGGCTTGGCAAGGGCGAAGCGATGCGGGTCGCGCTCGTAGAGTCGAACGGCGACCTGATCGTCTTCCTCGACGCGGACGTCTCCAATTTCTCTGCGCACTTCGTCTCGGGTCTCTTGGGCCCGCTGCTGAGAGACGACGAGGCGGCTCTCGTGAAGGGCTTCTACGACCGACCGCTCGACGGCAAGCCGCACGAGGGCGGCAGGGTCACCGAGCTCGTGGCGCGCCCGCTCATCGACCTGCTCTACCCCCAACTGGCAGACATCAAGCAGCCGCTCGCAGGCGAGACGGCCGCTCCCCGAGCCGTTCTCGAGAAGTCAGGGTTTGCATCCGGTTATGGGGTGGAGCTCGGCTTGCTCATCGATGTCGCCGAACGGTTCGGGATCGATTCGCTCCGTCAGGTCGACCTAGGCGTGAGGGTCCACCGCAACCGGCCGTTGATGGAACTGAGACCCCAGGCACGAGACGTTCTGCGAGCGGCCCTCGAACGTTCGAGACCCGAAGCCTTGTAACGAGGCTCCCCTCGTCAGGCCGCCGTGGGCTCGTTGGCTCCCGGACCGAAGATCTCGATGCGGGGGCTGGCGTTCTCGACGTCCTCGGGCGACGCCTCGATGCTCGCAGTGGAGAGTTGGCGCGCACCCACCCGCCTTGGAAGGAGGAGCGCAACGAGCACGCCGCTGAAGAGGACGCCGACACCCACCCAAAGAAGCGGCGTCAGACCCGACACGAACGCCGCACCGCTCGAGTAGCCACCCCGAGCCGCGAAGACCGCACCCAGAGACGCTATGCCGAGGACGCCTCCGACCTCCCGGAAAGCCCCGTTGGTCCCGGACGCAACCCCCTCCTGCTCATGTCGCACAGAGGAGAGGACCACAGACGCGAGCGGCACGAAGAAGAGCGCCATCCCAACCCCGGAGATGACGAACGCCATCCAAAGCTCGGAGTACGGAACAGTCGGGGACGTGACGGCTGCGATCCACGCGAGGCCGAGCGCTTGAAGAGCGAGACCGGTCACGAGCAGTGGACGCCCACCGTAACGATCGGCGAGCCGAGCAGCGATGGGCGCCACCAGCATCGGCATTCCTGTCCACGGGAGCACGCGCAAACCGGCCTCGAACGGCGAGTAGTGCTGCACGAACTGGAGGAATTGCGAGAGGAAGAAGATCGAGCCGAACATCCCGAAGCTCATGATCAACGCAATCGCGTTGACGACCGAGAATCCGCGGCTGCGGAACAGGCCGAGCGGCAACATCGGGTGCTCGCTGCGGAGTTCCCACGCGACGAACGAAACGAGCCCGACCGCGCCGATCGCGAACGAGGCGAGCACTCCTTCGCTGGTCCACCCGTGAGAATTCGCCCGGACGAGCCCGAGGACGATGCCGAGCAGTCCCGACGTCGCAAGCGCCACACCCGGGATATCGAGCGGCTTGTTCGGGCCGAAGGACTCACGCAGCCGCCACCGTGCGAGGACTATCAGCACCAACCCGACGGGCACGTTGATCCAGAAGATGCTTTGCCACGACCATCCGCTCGTCACGGCGCCACCGACTAGTGGGCCCGCGGCCACGGCGAGTCCTCCGACTGCGCCCCACACGCCGAGGGCCGCATTGCGGCGCTCGGGAGAGACCGCAGCGGACAACAAGGTCAGGGAAAGCGGCATTATGAGCGCTCCCCCGGCTCCTTGAACTGCACGGGCGGTGACGAGCCAACCGATCGAAGGCGACACCGCGGCTGCTGCCGACGCACCGGTGAACAGAAACAGGCCGACGAGGAACATTCGCCTTCGGCCCAACCGGTCACCGAGGACGGCACCTGTGAGAAGGAGAACGGCAAACGTGAGTGTGTATGCGTTCACCGT
>DASPVS010000288.1:0-5468 GCA_035622235.1 Acidimicrobiales bacterium
CCCGCAACCCCGATCTGGTGCAAATCGAGGGCGTGATACCTGTACGGCTGGACGTCACCGACGAAGATTCGATCGTCGAGGCAGCAAGATCCACCAGCGGGGTGTCGATCCTAATCAACAACGCCGGTTCATCGACGAGAAGCTCTTTGCTCAGCGGGCCCCTGTCCGATATCCGGCTCGAGATGGACACCCACTACTTCGGCTCGCTACTCGTCACCCGTGCATTTGCGCGCCAACTCGCCGAGGCCGAGAAGAGTGCTGTGCTCAACATTCTCTCGGTCCTTTCGTGGATCAGCTTCCCGGTGAGCGGCGCATATTGCGCCGCCAAATCAGCGCAATGGTCGATGACGAATGCCTTGCGGCAAGAACTCGCAGGCCAAGGAACAAGGGTCAGCGCCCTGCATGTCGGTTATATGGACACCGACATGACCGCAGCCATCGACGCTCCGAAAAACGATCCCGCCGAGGTAGCCCGAATCGCACTCGACGGGATTGAGAAGGACCAGGCCGAGATTCTCGCCGACGACATCAGCATAACGGTGAGAGCCGGACTGGCGAACGGTGTTGCAGGGCTCTACCCGCAACTGGCTTAGACGAAATCGCTGTCAACGAGGCGTACCCCACAGTCTTTCGGCTACGGCACTGGCCGCAGTTGAGGCCGACGAAGAGAGGGTGCTTGTCCCGGTCCGCTACAGAGTCGGGCGAACACGACCAACATGCGCCCGGGCATTCAGGGGCGCGGTAAGGCTCCAGCGAGCAGCGCGTAAATCTCGACCATCGGTGCAGTCCCGTTCACACCGTTAGTCATACCGTTCTGGAGGAACAGCCCAGTCGACGCTTGGCGTTGACTCCACATGAACGAGGCATATCCCGCGCCTCTCTGGCATAGGAATTGTTAGGGGCAACGCCCTTCAGTACGAATAGGTCGCGGAAATAGATCGAATTGAAGGCTGGGCCTTGGTCATCGAGGGTCGCCCCCGTTCCGAAGTATGCGACAGCTGCCGAGGCTGTCCGTTTTGCGTACCTCAAGTAAGTGAGGTCCTTGTAGGTGCTGTAAAGCAGAACGTCCGCCCCGATCATGGTGCCTTGGTTATAACTCCAGATCGTCGTGTTCACACTTCCGTCAGAGTTCACATGGTCGTAGTAGAGACCGCTCGAGGCTTCGAGGCAAGTGTTAACCCATTGGTACATCCGGGTCGCCCAGGACAAGTCCGAGGTGTTCTTCGTCAGTTGATACAACTCCAATCCGACCTCGGCGTTTGCTGCATTTGCCGTGGTGTTGCGCTGGCTCCCTGTGACGTCTTCCCAGAACACGCCACCGGGGCAACCGTCGGTCGAGCTCGTGTCCCAGCCGGTGATGACGAAGTTGAAGATATTTTGGGCCATCGAGAGATCCGTACTGTCGGCGGTTAGGTAGTAACCGTCGATCAAGTCCAAGGCCACCCAGGCGTTATCGTCGTAATAGGTGTTGCCTCCTGGACCTTCGGGTGGCGCGACGGCCGATTCATAAGCGGGTGGTTGGGATGCCCCACTGGCGCTGATCTCATTCGGATCCCAGTAGTTCGAAAGGGATTCGATTCTCGTCGAGACGTCGGGACGATATGTCGTCCCGCCAGGGGATGCATAGAGATACTCCGTGCCGGCGGTCGCATTCGTATATGGCCAAAGACACGAGTATGGATCGCAGCTGTTGGCGGGTAGTCCCTGGTAGAGCTGGGCGGCAGGTTCGTAGAGAGCCTGTTGAAGAGCCTCATAGCTCGCCAAGGCCCGCGCCTCGTCGACGGACGCACCCGTAGTGGCACTCGAACTTGGTGTCCCTAGAGCCGCCGTTGCAGTGAGAGCGATCAAGCAGAGCCCGATCGTCGCGGTCAGCCACGTCGACCACGCGCGCCGTCTCATACAATCGCTAGAAGCACGCGATCCATGACATCACGCACGATTCGAGGAAGGGCATTATCAATCGGCCGGACCAGTCACAAGTTGAATGTGGCCAGCATGCTGTTGACCTGACTGATCGATCCACCCGAGGGTGACAGAGTCGCCTGGGTGAAACGCGCGTAGATCGTTGGTGAGGTCAGAAGCCGAGTTTACGGGCTGGCCGTCAATGCTCGTTACGACGTCCCCCTCGGAAAGCCCTGCGTTTTCTGCGGGTGATCCATCAAATACGCCTACGATCTCGGCGCCGCTGCCATTTGGTGTGTCTTGCACTGCAATTCCCAGAAAAACGGCTGGACCAATGTGGATCGTCGGCGAAGTCTTGCCTGCCTCGATCTGTGCAGCGACAGCCAAAGCGGTGTTTATCGGAATGGAGAACCCCGCTTCTGCGCCAGCCTGCATGGTGTAACCATTAGAAGCAGCCGTATTCATGCCCACCACGTTGCCGCCACGGTTGATTAGAGGTCCGCCGGAGTCCCCCGGCTGGATCGGAGCGTCTGTTTGAATCATGCCGCTGAGCTGCTCACTAAGACCATCAGGGTCCGTCGCGGTGATCGACTGGTTCAAGGCGGTGACCGACCCGGAGGCCGTGCTCGGTTTCCCGCCGACGCCTCCAGCATTGCCCAGCGCGACGACGGCGTCGCCAACGGACACGCTTGCAGAGTTCCCGATCGGTACGGTGGCCAATCCTGAGGCTCCCTCGAGTCGAAGGACGGCGACGTCATGGGACGCGTCTGTACCCACGACGACAGCCGAATAGCTCCGTCCATTTCCCACGACGGTCACTTTCACATTCGTGGCCCCGTTGACAACATGATTGTTGGTCAGGACCTCGCCAGATGAGCTGAGGACCATTCCTGTACCCGCAGCTTCTGCGCTTTGCAACCCGAGCGTGCTGTCGACGTCGACAACGCCTGGTTCGACTCTCGCGGTCAACTCTGCGGGCACAGAACCATTCGACTGCGGCGCTTGACCAGTCGAGACGCCCCTGGTGATAGCGATAGCTGTAAGGAGCACGACGAAGACCGCCACCACTTCGAAGACCAACGCCCTTTGGCTGCGATGGGTCGGCCATTTGGGAGGCTCATGGAAGGGGCGATATTCGGACTGAGATCGGAAGGGTTCTGTTCGATCCGAAGGTCCTGTCCTGAAAGACGGTCCCCGTTCCTCATCTCCCACGCCTTCAGCGTGACATCCTTTGACGACCCTTACTAGAGCGAGTGCGAATCTTCTTGGTTGCGACGACCTCCAAGGTGGCTTGTGAGACCACCTTCAACCAAGTGACGTCACTGGCTCCCTCGAGGACCGAAGGAGAAGTAGTTCAGCCGCGCGAGCAACAAAATCATCCGCGGGAAGTCACGCCATCGTGATCAGAGTCTTCAGAAGTCTCAAGGGGGTCGGGACGAAGGAGCGCCTCGTTGAGTTCATCAATTACGCGCAAAGCGTCTGTCACGTCGTCCCCTTTGAGGGCCGCGAGCGTGAGTACCTGTAGTGCCTCGACAAGCGACGAGATGGCTCCGTCGAGATCCTGCAACGGAATCTCACCCCTGTCCATGGCGTCAACCAGCATCGCCCGGACGAAGTGCCTTCCCCATTTTTTTCCTTCGTCATCGAACATCCCTAGCGTCGGTTCATCGAACCCCTGCCGGAGAAAGGCGCCCTCGGGGCCGAGGTTCTTCAGCGCTGCGAGGTATATCTCCAAGCTACGGCGTGTTCTTGTGAGAAAGTCGGCCTCTGGATCCACGAGTTTGGGCGCCCGGTTACCGGCGTCACTCCACAGAGTCTCCTGGGCATCCCTGGCAACCTCGGCCTTGTTGGCGAAGTAGTAGTAAAAGGCTCCTCGGGTCCTGCCTGCCTGTTCCACGATGTCGTCGACGCAGGTCGCTTCGTAGCCCTTCGTCCCAATGATCTCAACGGCGGAGGCCATGAGTCGGTCCTTGGTGTCCCTTGACTTTGGCGAGCGACGCGTCATTTAACCTTCCCCCAGCCCGCGACCGAGGTGATCCACCTCACACCTCACCCTGGTCCATCACCATTACTCAGCAACGGTGCCACTGACCGTCGCCGTAACGCAACCCAAAAGACGAAGAGGTGTCCGGCACGGCGATCGCTTCACGAAGCAGGCGGACCACCCGGGTCCTCGAGCTTCGCTGATCTAGGTACCGGGCGAAGCAGGTAGCGGGCGATCGCCGGGGCGCCTGTCGTGGCCGCTGCTGAAGGGCTCTCCAGAAAAGGACGCCTTAGTTGTGAATGCGTCCCGGTTCCCCCAGGAAACGACTATCGCCGCGGGACTCCCTCCCGCGGCGATAGTCGACGTCCTACCAAATGTCGTTCCTGAGCTAGAACCTCAGCTTTGAACGGTGAGGTTCAGGCTCTTTACGTCTTCCAGAGTCTGACCCTTGTGCGTGCTGGTCACTTGAACGGTCAGCGTGTAGGTGCCGGGGACCACTTTCTTGCTCGGCACGGTTCCGGACAACAACCCTCCGCTCGAGAGCTTGAGACCCTTGGGCAGGCCGGCCTCTGCAGTCCACTTGAGCTTCCCTCCGTTCCCACCGCTGGCGGTGAGTTGGTAGCTGTACGGAGCACCGAGGGTGAGTACCGGCAGCGAGGTCGTCGTGATCTTCAAGCCCGCATACTCGACGGTGACCGCCGAGGGAGCCGAGGAAACGGGGTTGCTCTGTGGACCATCGGCAGAAGCGGTCGCGGTGCTCGTCACCGAACCGTTGTCCGCATCTGTCTGCGTTGTGGTGTAGCTGCCGGTGCAGGTCTCACTGGCCGACGGGGCGAGGGACGGATCGGGGCACGACACCGATGGGATGACGTCGTCGCTAACGCTTACGTGACTGAGGGTTGTCGTTCCCGTGTTGGTCACCAGGTCGCTGAAGTGGATCGTCTGTCCGGCAGCCGTGAAGCTGGCCGATCCCGACGTCTGGCTCAAACTGACGGACGTCGTGGCCTGTGACGCGTCCACCGTGACGGACGCCGTGTTCGAGCTGACAGGATGAGGATCGGGCGCCGTTGCCGTGGCGGTGGCCGTATTGGTCACGGATCCGGCGTCCACATCCGCCTGAGACACCGTGTAGCTACCGGTGCACGTCTCCGACGCGCCCGGGGCGAGAGAGGAGTCCGGGCAAGAGACGTCGGCGACCTTGTTGTCCGAAACCCCGACACCTGTGAGCGTCGTCGTGCCGGTGTTGGTCACCACGTAGCTGTAGTCGATGACCTCTCCGGCCCGGCCATACCCGGTCGAGTTTGTCGATTTGACCAAGCCCAAGTACGACGTGGCATAGGAAGCATCGATGGTGACCGATGTGGAACCTGAGGTGATTGTCTCGTCCTGTGGATTGGTGGCGGTGGCGGTGGCGGTGTTGGCCACCGATCCCGCGTCCACGTCCGCCTGGGTCACCGTGTAGCTGCCGGTGCAGGTCTCCGATGCCCCGGGCGCCAGGGACGGATCCGGGCAGCTGACGTCGGCGACCTTGTTGTCCGAAACCCCGACACCTGTGAGCGTCGTCGTGCCGGTGTTGGTCACC
>DASPVS010000289.1:0-4395 GCA_035622235.1 Acidimicrobiales bacterium
CGGGGTGACGCCTGACGCCCGTAGACCTCGGCGTCACGTCTGACGCCCTGTAGACCTCGGGGTGACGCCTGACGCCCGTAGACTTCCGTGTCATGTCCGGACGATCCTCGCGACGGCAGAACGCGTCGTCGGGCCGATCACAGAACGCGTCGTCGGGCCAATCCCAGAACCGGGGGAGTGGCAAGGCGAACGATCGTCGCAGCCCGCAGGCGACAAACCCGCAGGCAAGAAAGCAGCCTTCCAAGGGTCCACAAGGCTCACAACGTCCTCAACGGCCTCCCCACCCGCGTCGAAGGGGACGAGGCGGGACGAGGAGGAACTCGGGAGCGGACCTCGGGTTGGCGGACCTGCCTCCAGAGCCCAGCCCGGTCGTGTTCCAGTCGGCAAATCGTTCGGGCGTGGACGCGGATGCGGCTTCGGCGCACACGGGTCGAAGGAAGGCAGTTTCGATCGTCGTCTTCTGCTCGGTTGCCGTGTTGGTCGTCCTGTGCGCGATTCTCGTGCCGACCATAGGCGTGATAGGAGCGCCCATCGGGGCAGCGGTCGCGATCGCGGTCGGAATGTCGTTGTGGTTCGGTTCGACGTCGTTGCTGCTTCGTTCGTTGAGGACGACAGGGGCCGACGAGCTCGACGAGCCGCGCGTGTTCAACCTCGTCGACGGCCTGTGTGCGACGATGGGGCTTCCTCCCCCTGAGATTCAGCTCGTCGACGACCCCTTGCCCGGAGCGTTGGCGATCGGGCTGGACGCCGATCGCGCCGTTCTCGTGCTGACCACTGGTTTGCTCTCGGCGCTCGATCCTGTTGAGCTCGAAGGCGTTCTCGCTCATGAGCTGAGTCACATAAAACGCGGGGACAACGCGTGCGCGACCGTTGCGCCCGCAGCAGTGTTGCCGATCGCGCGCGCAGTTCCTCCCGCCAGAGCGTCGCTCGGAAACTTCGTCCATCGAATGGCGGGACGTGGGCGGGAGTTCGAAGCGGATCGCCGAGCGGTGAGCGTCACTCGTTATCCACCGGGCCTCCGCCAAGCACTTTGCACCTTGACCGAAGCGCCCGACGACGTCGGGGTGAGGGCGGCATCGACTCTGACGTCGCGACCTGTAGTGCAGGTGACCCGCTGGCTCTGGACCGTGCCGTTCGAGTTCGACGGCCCGAGGAGTTCTGGTCGCGCGGCCGACACTGAATCGGGCCACGCCGGTGCGACAGGTGAGCTCGATGCGCCGGATGTTCGAATCGCGGCACTCGACGAATGGTGATGCCGAAGCGGCCTTCAACCGAAAGATCTACCTGGTTGCAGCGGTAGGATGTAGCCCATGGAGAGCGCGTCCAATGCAGCGTCGCGTCCGTCGGCAAAGGATCCAGGATCGACCAGAGCCGAAGGCACGTTCACGGTGAAACGAGGTCTCGCGGACATGCTCCGGGGCGGGGTCATCATGGACGTGGTGACGGCGGATCAGGCCAAGACGGCCGAAGACGCAGGGGCCGTCGCGGTCATGGCGCTCGAAAGGGTCCCTGCTGACATCCGCGCCCAGGGCGGAGTAGCTCGTATGAGCGACCCGGCGTTGATTGAAGCGATCCAGCAAGCGGTCACGATCCCTGTAATGGCGAAGGCGCGGATCGGACACTTCGCAGAGGCTCAGGTCCTGGAAGCGCTGGAGGTCGATTACATCGACGAGAGCGAAGTGCTTACGCCTGCGGATGAAGCGAACCACATCGACAAGTGGCGATTTCGCGTCCCCTTCGTCTGCGGCGCGACCAATCTTGGTGAGGCGCTCCGGCGGATCGCAGAGGGCGCCGCTCTCATCCGGTCGAAGGGGGAGGCCGGTACGGGCAACATCGTCGAGGCTGTACGGCATCTCAGGTCGATCCTCGGCGACATTCGCAAGCTCACCCAAGCGGAATCCTCGGAGATCTTTGCGTTGGCTAAAGACCTCGCATCTCCGGTCGACCTGGTTAGAGAAGTTGCAGAGACCGGGCGCCTGCCCGTGCCGCTTTTCTGCGCCGGAGGGATAGCCACCCCTGCCGATGCTTCGCTGGTCATGCAGTTGGGAGCGGAGGCCACGTTCGTCGGGTCAGGCATCTTCAAGAGCGAAGACCCGGCGCGTCGCGCGCGGGCGATAGTGGAGGCGACGACCCACGCCAACGATCCTCAGATCGTCGCGAAGGTGAGCCGAGGCCTGGGGACTCCGATGGCCGGGCTCGAGATCGGTGAGCTGGAGCACCGCCTTGCAGAACGCGGCTGGTAAGGGCGCAGCGCCCGAGGTGCCCCCAGGTGCCGAGGTACCCGAAGCGCCCTAGGTACCCCCAGGTGAAGGTCGGCATACTTGCCTTGCAGGGCGACGTCAGGGAGCACCAGCGCGCGCTATCAGAGTCGGGGGCTGATCCTCGAGAGATTCGCCGGCCCGGGGATCTCGTCGGAATCGACGGGATAGTCCTTCCGGGAGGCGAATCGACGACCATGTCGATGTTGCTGCAATCCTCGGGCCTTGCCGACCCCCTCGGCAAGGAGCTCGATGCCGGTCTGCCTGTCCTGGGCACGTGCGCTGGCATGATCCTGCTCGCCAAGCAGGTCATCGACGGAAGGCCCGATCAGATCACCTTTGGAGCGATCGATCTTGCCGTGAGACGCAACGGCTACGGGAGACAAGCGCACTCATTCGAGTCCGATGTCGAGGTCCGCGGCGTAGAAGGTCCGCCTCTGCACGCGGTGTTCATCCGGGCTCCGGTGGTCGAGAGCTACGGCAGTGAGGTCGAGGTCCTCGCGACCATCGACGTGCCGTCGGACCAGACGCCGATCGGTGTCGGTGTGGAAGTGGGCGCTGGCGCCGAGAAGTCAAACCCAATCGTCTGCCGGCAGGGTCAAGTACTGGTGTGTGCGTTTCACCCCGAGCTGACGAGGGACCTCCGGATACACGAGCTGTTCCTGTCGATGATCGGTTCGAGAAGGATCGATGACATCGAAGACAAAAAGGATCGACGACATCGAAGACAAAGAGGTCGATGAGAAAAAATTCGATGAGAGATAGATCGAAAAGGAGTACCGAGGATGTCCGGACACTCGAAGTGGGCGACCACAAAGCACCGCAAGGCCGCCGTTGACAAAGCGAGGGCCAAGGTCTTCGCAAAATTGATCCGTCAGCTCGAGGTTGCCGCCCGCGAGGGTGGGGGGGATCTCAGCTCGAACGCCACTCTGCGGACGATGTTCGAGAAGGCGCGCTCGGCCTCAGTGCCGATGGACACGATCGAACGCGCGATAAAGCGCGGAACCGGGGAGCTCGAGGGAGTTCGATACGAGCCTGTCTCCTACGAGGGTTATGCGCCCGGTGGCGTCGCCATCATCGTCGAATGTCTCACGGACAATCGGAACCGAACCGGCGCGGAGATACGCAACATCTTTTCGCGCAACGGGGGCTCGATGGCCGAACCCGGAGCGGTTTCGTGGCAGTTCGAACGCAAGGGGCAGATCGTGATCGCCCACGAGAACGACGAGGACAAGGTGACCGAAGTCGCCCTCGAGGCGGGTGCCGAAGATATGAGCGACGACAGCGATCATTGGACGGTGACATCCGGTCCCAGTGACCTGGCCGCTGTGCGCGACGCGCTCGCAAGCGCAGGGATGGAGCCGATCTCCGCAGACCTTGCGATGGTGCCATCGACGACAGTGCCGGTAGCGGGCGAAGGTGAGGCGAGGAAGGTACTTCGCCTTCTCGAAGCGTTGGACGATCACGACGACGTCCAAAATGTATGGTCCAACTTCGACATTCCCGACGACATCCTGGCTTTGGCGGCTGCAGAGGCCTGAGCTTGGTTGAGCTTCGGTGAGCTTGGTTGAGCTTGGTTGAGCTTGGTTGAGCTTGGTTGAGCTCGTGGCCTTTCGAGGTGGCTTCCCCCATCCCGTTTTGGGTTGCTTATGTCGCTTGTGGCGATTGTGGCGCACTTGTCCACAGGGGAAGGCCCGGTGTTTGCCATTGGCAACGGTGCGCCACAAGCGCCACTCGGCCCATAAGCACACTTGATCTGCACACGGTCCGAACAGAGCTCCGAGGACGCCGGGAGCTCCGAGGACGCCAGGAGCTCCGAGCACTCGGTCCACCGGTCGATCAGGGCGCCGCGGTAGGGTCGAACGCATGTTCGTCCTGGGCATAGACCCCGGGCTTTCCAGATGTGGCTACGGCGTGGTGAAGCGCGGGAAACGCGATCTGGCGGCGATCGCCGGCGGTGTCGTCACGACCGACACGTCGCTGGCTCTTCCGGAACGCCTTCTTACCTTGCAACGGGAGCTGAGCAGGATCATCGCGGAGACGAGCCCCGATGCGGTGGTGGTGGAGCGCGTCTTCTTCCAGACCAACGCGCGCACCGCGATGGCTACAGGTCAGGCAGGAGGGGTTGCGCTGCTTG
>DASPVS010000290.1:0-4346 GCA_035622235.1 Acidimicrobiales bacterium
TGAGGTTGGGGGTCGAACCCGAACAGGCCGTCCTACTCGACGACACAGAGACCTACGTTGCTGGCGCCCGCGAGATCGGCATGACTGCGATCTTGTACGAGAGCAATAGACAAGCCATCAGGGAGCTGGGAGAGATCCTCGATCCTGTCTAGCCCTCGGCATCTCCGTTTATGTGTCGCGAGCCCCAAGCACGGGCGTCCCAGATCGAGCAATCTGTGGGCATGCACGGAAGACCCCGATTGGTAATCCTCAATGGTGCGTCATGTTCGGGGAAGACCACGATCGCGACGGCGTTCAGGGATCAGCGCGCTGCGGTGGGAGACTTCTGGCTCTCGACTGGCATCGATGACTACATCGCAAAGGTACCCGCTGAGTGGCGAGCCGTAGGCGCCGAGAAGGGACGCTTCGCGGCGAATGGCGTTCGTTTCGAGGCAACTCAGGAAGGAATGGAAGTTCGAGTCGGCTGCGTCGGTCGACGATTGTTCAGTGCGTATCAGTCAGGGGTGGTGGCCGCTGTGCGCGCAGGCTTGAATGTCATTGTAGACGAGCTTGTCATCGATAAGAGGAGTTGGGACGACTGGACAATGGCGATCGGAGATCTTGACCACGTCTGGGTCGGAGTTCGCTGCTCACTCAAGGTCCTCGAGGAGCGCGAACGCACTCGACCCCATCAATACGCTGGCCTGGCGCGAGGTCAAGCAGCAAGCGTTCATCGGTTTGCCCGATACGACTTCGAATTAGACACGACAGCCAAGACAAAGGGCGAATCGTTGTCAGATCTCGTCCGTCAACTCGGATATTGAAGCCGAGCGAGGGCAGACTCGTATCGCTCGATGCGTTCAGCGTTTCCCGGCGCAGATGGAGAGCGACGACTGTTCGACAAGTTCTCCTTGAGGTCAGCAACCTTCACGCGCCGCGCCATGTCGTTCTCGGCCACTCGCTCGATGTATTCGCCATATGACTCCTCTGGACGGATGGTAAGGCTGTCCAGTGCGGCGACAAGTTCGGTGGAGTAACCGGCTCTTTCAAGGTCATGAAGTTGGAGATCGGTATCCTCGATGGTGTCGTGGAGAACCGCTGCCATCTGTTCGACGGGTTCGCCGAATGTGAGCATCAGCCGGAGTGGGTGGAAGATATATGGCTCCGGCTCTGGCGATGGGTAGAGCTGGCCACGATGTGCGCGCATCGCTAGGGCGATTGCGTCCTCGACGGAGGGGTCACTGCCAGGCACTTTGTAAAGCCTACGAAAACCATGGGGGGTGCCGGTGGCTGGTGCGTTGCCGACCGGAGATGCGGGATTACGGGGTCGGTATCACCAGCTGAAGGGCGACGGACCTTCAACCCCAGACCATCCGCCACTGGCGGATCTGGTAACGGTCCTCTCGGGTCTCTGAGTGGTCAAACCGCCCTGTATCACGTCCGGGCCGCTATTACCGGTGGGTCGGGCCTTCGATTCAGGAGACGAGAATCGGCACATCCAGTTTCGATATCACCTGTCTTTCCGTGCTGTTGAGCCCGGCATACCCTCGGCGCCGTAGCGCCCGTCGGATTACCGTATTGGGGCGAGGGAGGGCTTTCTAATCCGAGCAAGAGGTGGGAGGACCGCATGGGAGATCCGATCTATCCAGCCTGCACACGGGAACTCTACGAGAGCGAGATCCTGGGCGAGACCTTGTTCCTCACTCTCGTCGCCGAAGCGAAGAATCCGCGTGAGAGGTACCACCTGGCGACATTGCTTCAACTTGAGTCTGAAACGAAGGCCCGCCTCCGGCCGCTTCTCTTCAAGCATGGTGTGTCGCTCGACGAATCGGCAGACTTGTCGCTCATCGACGTCGCGGTAGGGGCCTACCGAGACATGTTGTGGCCGGACTTCATGGCCGCCAATCTCGGACCGGTCCAAGGCTTCCTAACCCGGTTCGAGGAGATCGCCGCGATCGGCGATCCCGACGACAAGGACATCCTCCAGTCGATGATCCGCCACGAAGCCGCCATCCTCAGATGGGCGACTAAGGAGAGTAAGGGCGAAGTTGATGGCTCGCTCGATGACATCATCGTTCAGCTGAATTACCCGCTTCCGGTTAAGCAGTAGCGGTCCGATCAGCTTCCGTTTCAAGCTCGATCCGACCGGTATTGCGCGAGCCGCGAATATCGGACCGTTGGGGCCTGGGGCGAGGCGATCGATAATGGCGCTACCCGGAAGGTTGGAGAAGTCGGTAATCCGCTTGTATCACCAGATCGGGCACCGACCCGTGTAGAGCACGGTGACGAAGGGCCGGCGCACCACTCCGTCGAAATCATCTTCGGCAACTGCCTTGACCACGTCGAGAACGCGCCGTTGCTCATCAGGTGATTGACGACGGATGTTGATCAAAGAGCCATAGAGGTTCCGGAGCTGAGCAGCGTTCATCGCCTTGCTCCAGCGGATCGTCTCAGCGGTCACCTCGTCGAGTCCAGCGGTCGCCCGCAGGGCGCTGCACCGAGCCTCCGAGTCCAGTTGGAAACCCACATTCCGTTGCCCACCTGGGTCCTCCTCGCCGAGGCGTTCCGCAAGGACATCACGGAAACTGTCTGCCGATTCAGCGTCGTTGAAGATGGTCCACCACAGTGCCGACCACCCTCCAGGCCGTAACACCTGTCGGAGTTTTCGGAGACCTATTGCCTGGTCGACCCAGTGAAAGGACGTCGCCGCCACAACGAGGTCAAAGTGATCTTCGGGAAGCCGAGCCCGCTCGAAGGTGTCGAAGATTACTTCGACGTCCCCGACAGTCGTCCTCAGGTATTCGGCCATGCGCGGGTCGGGCTCGACTGTCGTCACGCGAGCGCCAACACCGAGCAGATGCCGTGTCACCAACCCGGTGCCTGCGCCGATTTCCACGACGTGCGATCCGCGCCTGAGGCCACAGCGCTTTGTAAGGATCTCGTAGATCCTCGGCGGGTAGTCGGGCCGACCGGCGGCGTATCCCATGGCGTCGGTGCCGTAGATGGTGCGGGCGATCGAACGCAACGGCGAGAATGGGTCGTCGCCAGCTCTGCGATCTGGTCCTTGGTCCATTCGTTCGGGCATCAGCGCAATCCTGCTCTCCCGAGGGTCCCCGTGCCGACCCTTCCGCTATTGCCGGATCCGGTAATGCTCGACGCGCCTGTCTCAGGGGACAAACCGCACCGGATCATCCCACGCTTGGGCTCAAGTGGTGATCGCGACATCTCCGACATGGAGGTGTCAGATGGGAATGACGCGGCGCTCTTCTCAGGCGGATCTGGACACAGCGGTCGAGGCGGTGGTCGCCGGCTTGAGCTATAGGGCTGCCGAGGCGTTGACGGGTGTGCCTCGGAACACCGTGAGGGCCCACATCTTGCGGTGGGGTTTCGTGCGAAGGCGTGTGCCCATGGACGGGCGCAAGCGGGTTGTCGGTGGGGTGCAGGTATCCACCTTCAAAACGGATCCGGGCGACGAGCGTGTGGCGATGACACGCGAACGCAAACGGCGCCCCGACTCGCTGAGCGCGTCCGAGCGCGAGGAGATAAGGGTCGGCATCGAGGTTGGAGAGTCCGACGAAGCGATCGCCTCGCGCATCAGCCGCCACCGCTCGACGGTGTGGCGTGAGATTGCGGCGGGCGGTGGGCGGGAGCACTACCGGGCATCGGCGGCCGAGGAGCGGGCGGCTCGAGCCGCTCGCCGACCCAAGACCCCCTGGACCGAGGTACGCCCTTGGCTGTGGGATGAGGTGACGGGTCTTTTGCGAACCAAGAAGTGGTCGCCCGAGCAGATCGCCCACCGGTTCCGCAAGGAGCACCCCGACCAGCCAGAGTGGTGGGTGTCTCATGAGGCCATATACCAGGCGGTCTTCGTCCAGGCGAAAGGTGAGCTGCGAAGAGAGCTCACCGCGTGCCTGCGATCTGGCCGGGAGCGCAGACGTCCTCGCTCGCGAGCCTCGTATGTACGTGCTCCGATGCTCGGGATGATCAACATCTCCGAACGTCCCCCCGAGATCGAAGACCGGGCCGTGCCCGGCCACTGGGAGGGTGACTTGATGATCGGAGAGAACGGCGCCAGCGCCGTAGCCACGTTGGTGGAGCGCACCACCCGCATGGGCATGTTGATCAAACTCGACAACCGCACGGCTGAGCACGTCGCGTCGGCGGTGGCGAAAAACATCGTGCGCCTACCAGACCACCTGGCCAAGTCCCTCACCTGGGATCAGGGGATCGAGATGGCATCGCACGCCGCGTTCAAGGTTGCCACGGGTGTCCCCGTCTATTTCTGTGATCCCCATTCCCCATGGCAGCGCGGGAGCAACGAGAACTGGAACGGCCTCGTCCGTCAGTTCCTGCCAAAGGGAACGGAC
>DASPVS010000291.1:0-7670 GCA_035622235.1 Acidimicrobiales bacterium
ACGGGGAAAAGAAAAGCGAGCCTGCGATAAGCGGAAGCAGTACTAGGAGGATCGCAGGGCTCGTCCCCTTGTCCACGAGGTGCGCGCCGGTACCGGAGATCACCATCCAGCCGAGACCGAGAGCCAGAAGTGCCTGGGAGCGCAACGCCCACTCCGAGATCGAGCCTGCGAGAACGAATGTCGTCGCCGAGACGAAGGCCGCCAGTCCCGCGAGAGCCAGAAGCCACTTCGAGTCGTGCAGGTTCCCGCTCGTCACGAGATACACGACCGCTCCGAGCGAAACGAGGGTGAAGGAAGCCGCTGAGGCCCTGAGCCTCGATGACCATTTTTCGTCGTATGGTTTCGCCGATTGGTGGGTCACCTTCCCAGATATCGGCGTCGCGCACGAGGATGTTGAGATCGGGCGGTTTACATTGCACACCGGTCGGCGACCGAGCCCTCCTGGACTCGAGCCCGACGATCAGAACCTGAGATTCTCAGGAAGCCGCTTTCCCCGACAGCTGACGATGTCGGCGGCGATGCGCTCCGCTGAACGCGCCAGAGCCGCCTGCGGTGAATCGGCAGGACGTCCCGCGCTCACCTCAACGAGTCTCTCTACGTAATCGAGGATCTTCGACTCCTCGTCGGGCACGTCTTCGGGAACCCACGGCTCGCTCAATGCCCGCTGAACTGCTTCGAAGTCGCCTCGTTCGTCGAGAGCTGTTATGAGGATCCTCGCCTGCGTACGAAGCAGCGTGTTCGAAGGCGAGACATCCGATCGGAGGTGGGCCTGAGTCACCAACCAGTTGAGGTGGCCTTCCACGACCGTCGTCGGGGCGGAGCGCAGGACGTCCGCAATCGGCGACGAAGGCTCGAGCAGGCTTGTCATCGATCTCCCCCCCTTTCGACGGGATCGCGCCGCCGCGCGACCTCCCGAGACTTTTTTCGGAAGGGATGCGGAGAAAGTTGAGCGATAGTCCCCTTCCCGCGCCTCTCCGTCCGCAAAGCGGACCGCCCTCCGATCCTCGCGAGACGAGCAGTTACGAGAATCGAGAGGCTGGGGGAATCATGGAACTACGGGGAATCATGGAACCACGGGGAATCAAGGAACTACGGGAATGTGAGCAACTGCGAGAAGCGAGGAGCTACTGGATTGATGCGACCAGAGGCGGGTCGCCTGGAGACCCGGAGCCCGCGTTCGCCCCCGCTCGACAGAGCGGGTCGGGGTTCCTAGCCCTGAGCCGACGCGTCGCCGGGGCTCGAAGGCGTGGACGGGCCAGAGCCTGAATCACCGGTCTGGACGTCCGAGCCCGAGCCTGCGGACACCGACGCTCCCGTCGAGGACCCGGAACCCGCTCCGGCCTCTGCGCCTTGCGAGGACGAAGCCGCATCTCCACTCGATGAAGCCGAGCCGACCGAGGTTGTCGTTCCCACGGTCAGACCTTGCGTCTGTCCGGAACCGGAACTCCCAGAAGCACCAGAAGAAACCGACCCCTTGCCCGTCGAAGAACCTGCGGCCTTGGATTTGTGGCCGCCGCCTTTGCCCTGGTCGCCCTTAGCCCCACCGCCTGTGTTCTTCTGCGAGCCTCCTCCGCCGGTTCCCGTGCCTTCATGACCGGTTCCGTGGCCGCCGCCTTTACCTCCACCGCCCCCACTGTGGCCCGTACCGTGTCCGTGGCCGCCCCCGTGTCCCCCTCCGGGGGGCATGTTGCCCCCACTGCCGACACCGCCTTTGTGATGGTGGCCTCCGGTTCCACTTCCTCCCGCGTTCCCGGACCCTCCCGCGCCGCCCGAGGAGCCCGTTCCGGACCCACTGCCCGTCGACGGCCCACTTCCTGTGCCAGAGCCCGTGCCGACAGATCCTGGTCCGGTGAGAGATGGGGGACCGTTTCCGACCGCCGTCAGCTCGACGGAGCTGCCCGCCTGTCCGCATTGCACGTGGTGAGGTGCCGTCGTGGCTCGACTGACGACTCCGCTCTCGCTGCTGGTGGCCTTGCACGTGGTGGCCCCGTTTGCTGACGACGCGGAAGCTGAGACGGAGCGGCTCCCCGGCCCTTTGGTGCCCGACTTGTCGCCGGAGCCGCTGCCCGACTGCTGCGAGCGCCCATTTTCGGAGGCCAGGACGTTGGTTGGGCTCTTCGCGGGCGAAGAGGAACCGAAATCGATCCCGGCGTGCTGGAGCAGTCCCTCGACGGCGTCAGCCGCCGAAACAGCAGGCGCCACGTGGTACGCGGCCGCGAGTCCGGCGGTCCCGACGATCAATCCAGAGATCGACGTCGTGACTATCGCAAGACGAACGGCTCGGTGGCGTCGCGGAGACGGCCTCCACTCGCGCGCCGCTTGCCGAAACGCTGCACGAACCTCGTCTTCGCCGATGAGCTCACGAGGCTCGGGAGGAGCCGAGGCAGCAGCGAGCAGCCTGCCCAGTCGATCTTCGTCCAGGTCGCTCGACGACGTGACCGCGGTTTCGGACGGAAAGCTCTCAACGGGCCTCAGGGGAACCCTGCTCAGGGAACTGTCTTCACGCATCCCCTCTCCAAAACGCCCAGTCGCTTTCACTTGTTACAAACCACTTCGGACACTCTGCGGGACAACACGATGTTCACGCGTCACGCACCCTTGTTACGGACCAGGTCGTCCTCGTCGGACAACTCCGGCATCCGAGCCGGCGTGACTGCTCCTGCCAACTTGCGAAGACCGCGATGGGCAAGTACTCGTACCGTCCCCGGCGGACGCCCCATCATCTCGGCGACAACGCTCACATCGAGGCCCGCTATCACCCTCAACGTCACGACCTCGGCTTGGTCGCGGGGAAGCGTAGAGATGAGCGCCAATGCGCTGTCGGTCGAGATCCGCTCCTCCACCGCGGCGACCGGATCATCAGTGCCCGCCCATCCGAGAAGCACGTCTACGTCCACCAATTGTTCCTTGCGTCGCGAATTCCTTCGACACCAATCGATATGACGGTGGCGCGCGATTGTGAACAGCCATCCCTTGAAAGCCGCTTCATCACCTTCAAAGGTGTTCAACGTTCGAGCGACTTGAAGCCAAGTGTCGGACGCCAGATCTTCTGCCGCAGGGCCTGCCATGACCCTGAGATATCTGGACAAAGACGGTTGACAGAGGCGCCAAAGGTGGACGAAACCATCCTCGTCCCCCTTTTGGGCCGCCCGTAAGTGGCGCTCGAACTCGCCGCTCTCCCCCACAGTGATCTGCCTACACCAAAGAAGTGCGCTCGTCCACGCTTTTCTCGCGTTTATATGCCTTGTGCGCAATAAAACGAAGGCCGGCTCGGTAGCGCTTCGAAACTTGTAACGCTCCGAGGACCGGCTTCGTTCAGGACTAGGGGGGTCCCCAATTGCCCACCCCCACTCGCTGTGGCGTCCTCCCGGAAGCCTAGGCCGGTGCCTTTGCCATTGCGATGGCAACGGCATCGGCACAGCGAGAATTTCGCGCGCCCTTCCTCGAGTGTCCTCTAGCCCAGCGTCGGGAGTCTTCTTAGCCCTGCGGCGGAAGTGTTGCTAGCCCCGCCTCGGCGTATCCCCAGGGCGGCGCCGGCGCGTCGGTAGCCCGGTCGGGCGTGTTCCTAGCCCGCGCCCGAAGGCGCTGCGCCGTCAACCCAGTCGCCCCGGTCTGCAACCCCGGCGACGCCAGCCGACGGTGAGACTTCTTCGACCGGGTCTCCGTGAACCAACCTGCTCCGACTCAGCGTGACCACTCCGAAAACAAGAATCGCGCACGCGATCGCCTCGATCGCCACGTCTGCGGGTTGCGCGCGCAATTGCTCATGGAAGATGAAGAAACCCAACAAGCTTGCCACCAAAGGGTCGACGATCGTGAGACCCGGTTGCGACGCTGCGAGCGGACCGGCTTGAAGCGCGTTCGCCAAAAGGAACATGCTCGCTCCGCCAACGAGAACAAGCGCGTAGGGCGACCAGGTCGAGAAGACAGCCGAAGGACCTCCGCTCACATGCGCGCTCAGCTCTTTGATCACAGCTGCGACGAAGCCCCACGAGATCCCCGTAGCGACTCCCAGCAGAGCCGCCTTGCGTGCTGGGGACGGACGGGACCTACGCCGCAAAGGAGCGTAGGCGCTCGCGGTCACGATCAATGTGAGTCCCAAAACGGAGATGCCCGACAACCACCAAGCGAGTCCGGACGCATGGAGCCTGCCTCCTGAAGGGTCGGCCGTTCCCAGGAAAACACCTAGACCGACAGCCATTGCGGACGCAGCAAGCCAGTCCGACCTGTGCACCCGCCGTGATCCCAAAAGGGCCATGTACGCGAAGACGAAAATCAACTCCGATGCAAGGATCGGCTGGACGAGGGCCAGGGTCCCGAAGCGCAACGCGCTCACCTGTAAGACGAAGCCGAGGATCATGCTTGCAACGCCGGCCAGCCAGATGGGTTGACGTAAGAGGTAGAGGATGAGCTTCAAGCTGAAGCGGTCCCCTCCTGGGGCGGGCGCCGCTCCCATCCTTTGGCACACCGACGACGTTGCGGTGCACAAGCTGGCCAAAATTGCAAGAAGAACGGCAAGAGTCACGGATGATCGACCCGCCTTTCCAGCGACCCCCTGTTCCCCACACACATCCTGCCGTCTCCCTTCGGGTCGGCTTATTGCGTGGACTTCTTGAGGCTACCTGCCCTCCCCTACGGATCGTGACGTACCCTGCGCCGATGAGAGCCCAGACGAGCCGGGGATGTCCCCAGATGAGGCCGGGTGTGCCCAGATGAGCCCAGATGAGAGACTGCGGCTCGGGGGGACGCCCGAGCGCCGCTACGGCGATACCTGAACCTTGCTCCGGGCAAGCCAGGGGCGGGACTGCTCACGAGCTGCCGTGCGCCCAGGACCGGCCGCAAGTGAAGTAGAGGAAGCGGAAGGAGAGTCTGGAACATGGCCATGCCGAGCGGGATCGGGATCGTCGACACCATGATCGGTTTCCCGCATCGCGACATGAAAAAGGTCTACGAGTTCATAACCCGGCAGACAAAGGACGCTCAATCGAGGGAGGAGTTTCAGTTTCCAGCCGAGTACATGTTCAAGAACGTCCCGGAGAAGCAACTCGACGAAGGAGCGGATCCGGTTTCCGTGACGTTGACCGAAATGGATCGTTTCGGTATCGAACTGGGTCTGATCGGGGTCGACGACGTCGGTGGCGTCGGGGAGCTCGCTCTGAAGCAGCATCCTGATCGGTTCGTGGGGTCGGTGAACCCCGATCCGAACAAGGGCATGGACGCCATCCGCTCGATCGTGCGCGCGTACGAGATGTGGGGAATCCGAGCTGTCGGATTTTTCCCTTCAGGCACCTTTCCCCAAGTAGCTATCAATGACAAGAAGATGTACCCGATTTACGCGAAGTGCATAGAGCTCGGATTACCCGCCTTTTGTTGCGCCGGCGTGCCGGGCCCGCGACTCAGGTTTGCGCCACAACATGTCGAGTTGATCGACGAGGTCATGTTCGACTTCCCCGAGCTGGTCTTGGTGACACGACATGGCTGCGAGCCTTGGACGGACCTCGCGGTGAAGTTGATGCTCAAATGGCCTGGCCTCCACTATTCGACCAGTGCCTTCGCCCCGAAGTACTACCCGAAATCGGTGATCGACTTCGCCAACACAAGGGGAGCCGAAAAAGTCATTTACGCCGGTTACTTCCCCATGGGTCTGACACTCGAGCGAATCATCCGCGAACTGCACGACGTCCCGTTCAACGACGACGTCTGGCCTAAGTTCCTCAGATCAAACGCCCTACGGGTTCTGGGAATCGAAGAGCCCGGGAAGAACGGAGAACCTTGATGCGTGTGGATGGATCTCGCGTGTTGGTGACGGGAGCCTCATCTGGGATCGGTGCCGCTCTCGCCCGTCTACTCGCAGAACGTGGAGCGACCGTCGGGCTCGTTGCAAGAAGACGAGACCGTTTGGAAGAAGTCCTGGCTGAGTGCCGTGCGAACGCACCTGCTTCTGCAATGTGGGTGGCCGACCTGGCAGACACACCGGTGGCGGAAACGGTCGCGCTCCAAGCATGGGAGCAAATGGGGCCCATCGATTGCCTCGTGAACAACGCCGGTGTGCCGATGAGACGCCACACCCTCGCCCTCGATCAAGAGTCGGTGGAATGGGTGATGCGCGTCAACTTCCTTGCCCCCGCACGCATGACGCTGGCGTTGCTGCCGAAAATGATCGACAACGGCAGCGGGATGATCGTGAACGTCTCGAGTGTCGCCGGTCGGCTCGGAAACGCCAACGAAGCCGCATATTCAGCCAGCAAATTCGCTCTCTGCGGATGGAGTGAGGCGATCGCCGTCGATCTCTGGGACACTCCCGTCGAGATCCGTCTCGTGAACCCGGGTCCGATCGACACCGAGATCTGGGATCTCCCCGGAAACGACGATCCCCTTTACGACGGTCCCAAGATCTCTGCGCGGGAAATGGCCGAAGGAATCGTGGCCGCCATGGAGGGTGAGCGCTTCGAACACTATGTGCCGGACATGAAGGCGATCATCGAGTCGAAGACCTCCGATCCTGATCCATTCATCGAAGGAATGGCAGCGATGCTCCGGTCTTCACGGCCTCTCGAGGAAGCGCCCTTCCGCAAAGAGCGATGACCGAGAGATTCACTACTCCTTGCTTCGGCGACGAACTGCCTTCTGGTAGGAAACCGGCGCGACGGTACGACCGATCGGTGCGAGCAACGGAAGCACCGCCGCATTTATCTCCATGCGAGGCCCACCCATACGGTTGAGAACGAGGTCTGCGACCTCCTCTTCGCTACGGCGAACCAATTTCGGCGGAAGACGACCGCCGTCCTCGATCCCCGACATTCCCATTTTGGTCGGCACCCACGCGGGGTACAACAAGTGGACACGGACTCCGCGGTCGGCAACTTCGTGGGCGACGGTTTCTGTGAACGCGGAAACCGCCGCTTTCGATGCGGCGTACGCCCCGTGACGGGGTTCAGGAGCACGAGAAGAGTCGGAAGAGACGTTCACGACGATCCCCGAGCGGCGAGACAGCATTCCAGGCAGGACCGCCAACGTTCCCGCGACCACACCGAAAAAGTTAACGTCGAAAATCTCCCGATATTTGTCTGAAAAACCCTCTTCCACCGGCGTAAGGCTCTCGATTCCGGCGTTGTTTACGAGTACATCGATCCTGCCTCGGTCGCGCGCGATCTCAGCGAGTATGGCTTCGTATTCGGAAGTCTTTCCGACATCACAAACACGCGTAGCACTCGCGCGTGAACGGGCCTGCAGAAGCTCTTCGACCTCGGCCAGAAGATCCTTCCTGCGAGCCAGGCCCACGACAACCGCTCCTCTTTCCGCCAGTTCCAGCGCAAGACGTCTGCCGATCCCCGAAGTCACCCCGGTCACTACGGCTGTCCTGCCGTCGTAGCGCCTGTACGCCGTTCGCCTGGACCTAGTCATTCGCCTGCCCTCCGCTGTTCCGGGACCACTGTGCCGGGGAAGTTAGCGCCAAGCGAACCTTTCCTGGCTCGGACTCGTCTGAATCAGGCGAAGGCCGAATCAGGCCAAGGCCGAATCAGGTGAAAGCCGAATCAGGCCAAGGCCGAATCAGGTGAAAGCCGAGAGACATGAGCGGAAAGGTTGGTGGACGATGGCTGATGGTGGGCTGAGAGACGCGACGTCCCGAGCACTCGACTGGATCCATCGTGCTCTTCTGCGGCGCCACC
>DASPVS010000292.1:0-6583 GCA_035622235.1 Acidimicrobiales bacterium
CTTGCACGCCAGAGCTTGCACCTCGTCCGTTCGGGCTGTCACACCCGCTTACACCTCTCGCGCCTGCCTTCACCTGCCGACACCCACCCTCACCTGCCGACACCCACCCTCACCTGCCCCCACCCGCGCTCACCCGCCCTCACCTGCCCTCACCTGCCCTCACCCGCCGACACCCACCGCTCCTTCTCGAAAATCAGCAGGGGCTGGGAGTCGTCGACGGGCCCTTCACCCGGCGCTGTTGCCGAGAACTGAAATCTGTTCTAGTTTCGCCGACTGCCCTCTGGCGCCATGACCGGCGCGGAGGCAGCCGCGGTTCCCACGATCCCCGAGGCTCCGAAGAGCCCGGGACCACCGGACCACGCTCAGAGCAAGGACGAGTACGCAAGGGGAGGGTCATGGCCGAAGGCGACGTACTGAAGGCGCCTCACGTCCTCGAATTCCCATACTCACGATCAGTCGGCCCCGTCATTGGCGCGTTCCTGACGGGACTTCGCGACGGAAGGATCCTGGGAGTCCGGTCATCCGCCGACGGCGGACGAGTGGTCGTGCCACCGACCGAGTACGACCCGGTCACAGGCGAGGACACCGGAGAACTCGTAGAGGTGGGGCCCGGAGGCGTCGTCACCACATGGTCATGGGCTTCATCGCCCCGCCCAGGTCAACCGCTCGACCGCCCGTTCGCGTGGGCGCTGGTCCGGCTCGACGGATCAGACACGGGCCTTCTCCACGTCGTCGACACCGGCGGCTCGCAAGAGTCGATGGCGAGCGGTATGCGCGTCACGGCACGATTCCGACCTGTTGACCAGCGCGAAGGGACGATGACGGACCTCGAGTGCTTCGTCCCCGAGGGGAGCCTCTCATGAGCGACGACGTCACGACTCTCGCCACGCCGATCAAGATCGACTACAGCTACACCGCCGGTCTTGCGCAGTCCCGCTATCTCCACGGGCTCTCTCAAGGGAAGTTCATCGGGGAGCGGTGTCCGAAATGTCGAAAGGTCTACGTTCCTTCGAGAGGGTCGTGTCCGACAGACGGTGTTCCGACCGAGGAAGAGGTCGTGCTCGGAAACGCCGGGACGGTAACGACTTTCTGCGTCGTCAACGTCGCGTTCGCAGGGCAGCAGATCGAAGTTCCTTACATATGCGCTCAAGTTCTCCTCGACGGGGCAAATCTTTCATTTATGGCTCTGATTCAAGAGCTTCCCGCGAACCAGGTCCGCATGGGCATGCGCGTCGAAGCGCTCTGGAAGTCGCCGGAGGAATGGGGACCGACCATGGACTCGGTGAAGTACTTCCGGCCGAACGGTGAACCCGAGGCCCCGTACGAAAGTTACAAGGAGTACCTGTGACGCCGATGGCTACGAATTCGCGCGGGCGTCCCGTCCGCCCTGTCGCGGTTGTCTCGTTCGCACAAGCGAAAAACGTGCGGCGGGAGCAGGAGCACAACGAGGTAGAGATGCTGATGCCTATCGTCTCGGAGGCGTTCGGGGCGGTCGGTCTCAACAAGAACGACATGGGTTTCATCTGCTCGGGCAGCTCCGACTATCTCGTGGGCGCTCCGTTCAGTTTCGTCATGGCTCTGGATGCGGTCGGTGTTTGGCCACCGCGTCGTGAGAGCCACGTCGAGATGGACGGCGCGTGGGCGCTCTACGAAGCCTGGACTGTCCTCCAGGAAGGTGAGCTCGACACCGCTTTCGTCTACAGCTTCGGGCGCTCTTCCCCCGGCCAGCTGGACCGAATCCTCGCGTTGCAGCTCGACCCCTACTACGTAGCTCCGATGTGGCCAGATCCAGTTGCGCTTGCGGCGCTCCAGGCACAAGCGCTGCTCGACTCAGGTCGCGCGACGGAGCGCGACATCGCCGAAGTTTCAGCGCGGAGCAGGCGCGATGCGCTCGGCAATCCGAAGGCTCAAGTTGCAAAGGACCAGAGCGTGGACGAGCTCTTGTCGGAGGAGTACCTGGTCGCTCCTCTGAGGCGCCATGCTGTTCCACCGATTTCCGACGGTGCAGCGGCGATCGTCCTCGCTGCGGGCGACCGCGCCCGAGAGCTGGTCGAGCATCCAGCGTGGATAACCGGTATCGACCACCGGATCGAAACGCCCGCTCTCGGGGCGCGGGACCTCACGCTGTCTCAGTCGACGACGGACGCCGCACGCTCCGCGGGGTTGGACGCAACAAGCGTGGAAGTGGCCGAGCTCCATGCCCCGTTTGCACCACAGGAGCTGATACTGAAAGACGCCCTCTCTCTAGGGTCGAGCACGCGCATCAATCCCTCCGGTGGAGCGCTCGCCGCGAATCCGGTGATGGTCGCAGGGCTTGCGCGGATCGGAGAAGCGGCGTCTCGCATTCTCGATGGGTCCGCGTCGGTCGCTCTCGCACACGCGACATCGGGTCCGTGTCTCCAGCAGAATCTCGTGTGCGCACTCGCTGCTGACCCAGACGCCGCAGTCGGGAAGAAGGTGGCGTGATGGAACGTTGCGCCGTTGTCGGAGTCGGTCAGACCAAGTGTCAGGCCAAACGCGAAGACGTCTCGATCGCGGGCCTCGTACGCGAGGCTGCACAGCGAGCCCTCGAGGACGCGTCCATGGACTGGAGCGACATCGACGCGGTAGTCATCGGCAAAGCCCCGGACATGTTCGAGGGCGTGATGATGCCGGAGCTCTACCTCGCTCCGGCGCTCGGAGCAGTGGGAAAGCCGATGATCCGGGTGCACACCGCCGGGTCGGTCGGTGGGTCGACCGCACTCGTAGCATCACACCTCGTCACGTCGGGCGTACATCGCAAAGTCCTCACGGTCGCATTCGAGAAACAGTCCGACTCGAACGCCATGTGGGCCCTGTCGGTGCCTCAGCCATTTTCGGCACCGTTGTTGGCCGGAGCGGGCGGCTACTTCGCACCGATAATCCGGGCGTACATCAGACGCTCCGGCGCCCCCGACGACATCGGGATCAAGGTTGCCGTAAAGGACCGACAGCACGCCCTGAAGAACCCGTATGCGCACCTGCACATCGAGGACATCTCCTACGAGATGGTTCGCAACTCGGTGATGCTATGGGATCCGCTGCGCTACCTGGAGACGTGCCCTTCTTCGGACGGTGCCGCTGCGATGGTGCTGGCGAGCGAGGACGTGGCCGACGCGTACGGGAGTCCTGCGTGGGTGCAGGGCATGGCGATGCGATCCGAACCGACGATGTTCGCCGGCAGGGATCAAGTCAATCCACAAGCTGGGCGCGACTGCGCGGCGGACGTCTACGCGCAAGCCGGGATCACCGACCCACGTACTGAATTCGACTGCGCCGAGATATATGTCCCGTTCAGTTGGTACGAACCGATGTGGCTCGAGAACCTTGGATTCGCTCCAGAGGGACAGGGTTGGAAGCTGACCGACGAAGGAGCAACTTCACTCGACGGCGGGGACATCCCGTGGAACTGCTCGGGCGGCGTGCTTTCGTCGAACCCGATAGGAGCGTCGGGAATGTTGCGCTTTCTCGAAGTGGCTCTGCAGGTGAGCGGGAAAGCCGGCGAGCACCAGGTTGACGGCGTGAGGCGTGCACTCGGTCAGGCGTACGGCGGCGGGTCGCAGTTCTTCGCCATGTGGGTGCTCGGAACCGCCAAACCCTGACCCACGACCCGGTCTTGGGGCCCGGTATCGGTGCTCCGCCGACTAGGCGCCGGCACTGCGCTTGTGTGCGCTCAAGTTACCGTCGGCTCGTTTCTGGCGAGCTCGCAGATGCGCTTCTGCGGTTGACCGGATCACCTCCTGAGCCACGGTTTCCTCGGCTGAGTCACCCCAGAAACCCCGGGGCGCCACAAGGAAGTCCATCAGCTCTTGAAGTCTGTTTCCATAGGAATTGCGCAGAACTTGAAGGCGTTCCCAGGCTTCATCCTTCTGTCTCAGTGGCAGACCGACGCCCTGAAGCATGTCCCAAGCTATGTCGAAGTTTGCTTTTGTCAACCACTCTAGAGATGCGTCGCTGCTCACATGGAGGCGGTCGGAGATCTCCACCACCGCTCGCCGACCTCGGCGATACATGAAATATGGCTCCCGTTGCTCGGTGCCTTCCACACAGGCGCAGGTCAAAGTAGCGGCGTCCGTCACCACTCCAAGGGCCGTAATCCACGACTGACCCCTGTGTTGTGATCTGAACAACGCCAGCATTGGGTACGAGACATGGCTTTCGAGTACCTCTGCAGTCCACATCTCCCACTCCGCAAAAAAGCGGTACAACACATCGATGTCGCCATCTCCGCAGTGCACTGCAATGACGCGTGCCGGGGTGATCCGCATTCCTAGAGGATCATCGAGAGTGAGAAGACGCGATTCACGTCTGCTGTACGCGCCGTACAGAGCGGGCAGGTACGAGATCATGAGCGCGATCGTGCCCAATCCCGTCAACGTTTCAAGCAGCGTCAGCGTTCGTTGGGTGGGACCGTGAGCCGTCCCGAACGCCGGCGTCAGGAGCGCTGTCCCCGAGTAATAAAGGATCGTCCCGAAATCGGTCGTCCCAACAACCTTCAGACCGATTCCCCAGTAGAGGAACGCCCACCCGACCACCAGTCCTGCCAACCACAAAACGAGTAGCCCGAGTAAAGAAACTGCCGGGTACACGTTCAGGATCGCTTCACCGCTTTCAAACGGGAGTCGGCTGCCTAAGGCCCGAGCCAGGCGCCAAGTGCCCGCGTACCAGATACGAGTTGGCCGCCACGGGGCTCTTCGACCCTGCGTGACGACCAGGGTTTCGACTGCGTCGCTCACGACGATGAGCACCACCACGATGCCGGCGACAACGCTCAAAGTCTTGACCGCTGCCATCGTCTTTCAAGCTCCCGACCGCACTGCTTTGGATCCAGTCGTTGGGTGGTCGATCTCGGCTCCCGTCCTCGACGCCCAGTAGTTCGCCCAGTCACACATGGCCTTTGTCAGCGAACGCAGAGGTTTGGCCTCGCCAGGATCGATCGTGTAGACGACCTTGGGCGGGACCTCATGATGAACGGTCCGAATGACGATCCCGTCGTGCTCGAGCTCTCGGAGTTGCTGGGTCAACATCTTTTGGGTGATGCCAGGGATGAGCCGGCGAAGTTCACCGTTGCGCTGTGGGCCTGATAGGAGGTGATAAAGCACTAACAACTTCCACTTGCCACCGAGCACCTGAACCGGGATCTCGACCGGGCAATTGAACCTCCCGAATCCCCGACTGCCGTTTGTCGTCTTCACCAGCACCTCTCCTTGGTTACCAAAAGGTGCGTACTTGTCTTGATGACACCAACAGGTTCCATTATCGCCTGAGAGCTGTCAACGCCCACTCATGCAGTGGCGTCGTTCAAATCGGGCCGGTTCGGTGGGCCCGTGGCAAGCAGGTGGCATCAGCCCGTTCCAAGTCAAGTCCGGAAGGGCCCCCGTCGACTTGCCACCGTGAGCGAATCGCACATGAAGATGGGTCAGGATGGTGGATCGGGACGGACCCGTTCGGATGGATCGCTGCAGAAACTACTGAGCCGCGGAGGAGATAGATGCTCAGCGAGGAAGCGAAAGCGGTAGACCTCGAGATCCGGATGCGAAAAGGAGCCGGGGGATCTCTGGATCAGCGTCGCGCCGACGAAGAGCTGGCCCTTTCGGCTCTTCCGATCGCCGATGGAGCCACGGTTCGAAGCGTCGACGTCGTGGGCGATTCGATCTTGGTGGAGCCGCCCGGGTACGCAGATACGACAAACGCCCCAACGCCGGTGGTCATGTACCTCCACGGTGGGGCATACGTGACGGGCTCGGGTCGGAGCCGAGCTTCCATCGCATCGCACCTCGCCGCAGCCACCGGACTTCGTGTCGTCTCGGTCGACTATCGCCTAGCGCCGGAACACCCGTTTCCCGCGGGACTCGATGACGCCCTGCTCGGACTGAACCACTGCGACGCACTGTCCGGGGGAACCGGGACGGTCGTGATCGGCGACTCCGCGGGAGGTGGTCTCGCCGTTGCGACGATGTTGCGAGCGAGGGACTTGGGACTTCCTCTTCCCCTCTGCGCCGTTCTCTATTCGCCGTGGACAGACCTCACGTTGGGTGCCCGCGCAGTCAAAGAGAACGCTGACTCCGAGGCGATGATGGTGGAGGACCTGCTTGCCGAATCTGCGAGCGGGTACGCAGGTTCGGAATCGCTTCAGAACCCCTTGTTGTCACCACGTTTCGCGGATGTAACCGGATTGCCCCCGATGGCGATCTTCGTATCGTCGGAAGAGCTGTTTCTGGATGATGCACTCGCGCTCGTGGAGCAGGCGGCCCGGGCCAGGATCCTCATCGAGCTGCACGTCTGGCCTCAGATCTTTCATGCTTGGCCCGTCGCCACGGGGACAATTCCTGAGTCAGATGCTGTGATCGGCTTGACTTCTCGCTTCGTCTCTACGTGCGTCGAGAGCGCCAAGAGCCAGGACGCCTGAGCTTCTGCTCGAACTATTTCGCGACCCAATTGTCGCTTCGCCAGCGGAACGCCGAGTCGCGAAGCGGAGAGCCGAGTCGGCCAGCGGAGTGCCTAGTCGCGAATCGCTTACAAATGCCCCGGCGTAGGGGGCGGAAATCCGGTGCTTCCCTCGAGG
>DASPVS010000293.1:0-4920 GCA_035622235.1 Acidimicrobiales bacterium
GACGGGGAAGTGGCCGTGCTCGGGCAACGGGTCGACACCGGCTGCGATCGAGTGGAGATCGACGGCGTGCCGCTGCCGGTCCAGCCGGACCTCGTGCACTACCTGTTGAACAAACCGGCGGGGGTGGTCACGACTGCGGACGATCCCGAGGGACGGCGGACCGTGCTCGATCTCGTCCCCTCCGACCCGAGGGTCTTCCCGGTGGGTCGGCTCGACCTCGACACAGAGGGTTTGATCATCCTCACCAACGATGGGGACCTTGCGCATCGCCTCACGCATCCGTCCTTCGGAGTCGACAAGGAGTACCTCGCTCAAGTCGAAGGCGTACCGTCAGCTGGAGCGTTGAGGCGACTGCGAAAAGGTGTGGAGCTGGACGACGGCGTCACGTTCCCCTGCGTCGTGGGCATGCCCAGCCCGGGCTTGCTGCGACTCGTCATCCACGAGGGCCGCAACCGCCAGGTCCGTCGGATGTGCGAGGCCGTCGGTCATCCGGTGACCCGGCTCGTTCGCACCCGTCTCGGACCGGTCACAGATACAAGCTTGCGGCCGGGAAAGTGGCGGGCGCTCACGCTCACCGAGGTCCACGCGCTCTCCTCGGCTGCAAGACCCTCCGACCGGCCTGGATAGCATCTGCGGCGTATGGCGCCCGCACTCAGAGCCCTGAGGGGCGCAACGACGGTCGACTCCGATACTCCCGAGCAGGTGACCGAACGGACTCAAGCTCTGCTCACAGAGATGCTCGAGAGCAACGAAATCGACAAAGAAGACCTCGTGAGCATCCTTTTCACCGCGACGGGCGACATCGTCTCGATGTTCCCGGCCACAGCGGCTCGAGCGCTCGGCCTCGGTGACGTGCCTCTCATCTGCGCGAGGGAGCTCGAAGTCGTGGGATCCACTCCGCATTGCGTACGCGTGATGATGCACGTGACGACCGATCGGCGCAGAGTACAGCTGCATCACGTTTACCAGCACGGCGCGAGGGGGCTGCGTGACGACCTTCCTGAGTGAGCAACGTGCGTGACGACCTTCCCGAGTGGGCAATGTGCGTGACGACCTTCCCGAGTGGGCAATGAGGGGCTTCGCGAGCGAGCGAGCATGACCGACACCAATCGAAAACCCGTTGGCGCGCGCGATCGCGGTACGACGAAACAGGTGGAAGCCGGAAGAGCTCAGGTGGTCGGAACCGGCCTCATCGGAGCTTCGATCGGTCTTGCTCTGCGCTCGAAAGGCTGGTTCGTAACAGGCAGCGACACGACGCCGGGTTGTGACGCGGCCGCGCTCGAACGGGGCGCGCTCGACGCGATCGGCTCCGACGAGCGAGCAGACGTGGTCTTCGTCGCGACGCCGCTCGGGTCCGTCGAGGGCGTGGTCCGTTCGCTGCTCGATCGCTCCCCAGGTTCTTCCGACGTCGTCGTCACGGACGTCGCAGGCGTGAAGACCCCTCTCACGAGCGCTCTCGAACATCCCCGATACGTAGGGGGCCACCCGATGGCCGGCTCCGAACAGCTCGGGGTCGACGGCGCTGACGGTTCGTTGTTCGTGGGCGCAACATGGGTTCTCACCCCGACGGAGCACACCGACCCCGATGCCTTCGCACTCGTCCGCTCGATCGTGACCTCGCTGGGGGCGGACGTGGTTGCCCTTTCCCCGACTCAACACGACTCACTCGTGGCTGTCGTATCGCACGTTCCGCACCTCACGGCCGCGGCTCTCATGAACCTCGCGGAGCGCACGGCGGAGGAGCACGCGTCGCTACTGCGGCTCGCAGCCGGAGGATTCCGGGACATGACGAGAGTCGCTGCGGGACACCCCGGAATTTGGCCCGACGTGTGCATCGAGAATTCCGGAGCGATCGTTTCCACGCTCGACGCGCTGCTTGGTGCTCTCGAGTCGTTGAGAGACCAGATCGACGGCCGCGATCGATCGGGCCTGCTCGAGACCCTTGGAGCCGCCGCCAGGGCGCGAAGGTCCCTTCCGATCCGAGCAGCGCGTCCCGACGGCCTGGCAGAGCTGCGCGTCCCGGTGAGCGACCGGCCCGGGGTGCTCGCTGAGGTGACCACGTTGGCGAGCGACCTAGGCATCAACATCTATGACTTGGAGATCGCCCACAGCGCGGAGGGTGACAGGGGGATCCTCGTTCTCGTCGTCGACGCGGCGGAGGCGTCCGCGATGCACGGGGCTCTCTCGGCGCGCGGATTCAGTTCGACGGCTGGGCAACTCGAGTGACCCTGAGAAACGGCGCGCTCGAGGTCGAAGGAGGCTCGAGCCTCCAAGGAAGGGTACGGGTACCGGGCGACAAGTCGATATCGCATAGGGCGATCCTCATCGGTGCGATGGCCGAAGGAACTTCGAAGATCCGAGGTCTGTCGGACGGCGACGACGTGGCGCGAACAGCGAGGGCCGTCACCGAATTGGGGGCCGAATTCGACGGCGAGAACCTGCGTGGCGGTCTCGATCGACTTCACGAACCGTCCGGACCTCTGGACCTCGGGAATTCGGGCACGAGCATGCGTTTGTTGGCCGGCCTGCTCGCAAGTCGTCCGTGGCGCACGGAGTTGATCGGCGACGAGTCCCTTTCGAACCGCCCGATGGATCGCGTGGCGCATCCGCTGCGACGGATGGGCGCTTCCGTCGACGGGTTCGGACAGAGCGTTCTCCCACCGCTCACAATCACGGGAGGGCCACTCGAGGCGATCGACTACAAGGTTCCGGTAGCCAGCGCGCAGGTGAAGTCCTGTGTACTTCTTGCAGGCGTTTGCGCATCCGGACGCACGGTCGTGAGAGAGCCCGTGCTCACGAGGACTCACACCGAGGAGTTGCTCGGCCGTTGTGGCGCGAACATCCACGAGGAATTCGAAGCGGTCGAAGCCGTGCAAGTCGTTGACGTCGTGCACGTGGTTCGCGTGAGAGCCTCCAAGTTGAAACCGTTCACTCTCGAGGTGCCCGGTGACCCTTCGCAGGCGGCATTCTGGACGGTCGCCGCGACCGTCGTGTCGGGGAGCAACGTCGTCCTCGAACGGGTCTACGTCGGTCCGGCCCGTCGAGGGTTCATCGAAATCCTCCGTCGAATGGGGGCTTCCATCGAGGAGACTGCGACGACGACCCCCGACGACCTCGCCGAGACCGCGGACCTGACCGTCTCATCTGCGCCTTTGCAGGCGACGGAAATCTCCTCCGAGGAGATACCCAGCCTCGACGAGGTTCCCGCACTCGCTGTCGCCGCTTCGCTCGCCAGCGGCACCACGGTGTTCAGAGACGTAGCCGAGCTGAGGGTGAAGGAATCTGATCGCCTCATCGGCGTTGCTGCGATGGTCAACGCATTCGGGGCCCGCGCGGAAGTGGAAGGTGACAACCTCTTCGTCCACGGTGCTTCTTCTTTGAACCCCGCGAGAGTCGATTCGGGGGGCGACCACCGCATTGCGATGGCGGCTGCGGTCGCCGGCCTCGCTGCTCCGAAGGGCTCGTCCACCGTGATAGACGGCTGGGGTGCGGTGTCCACCAGCTACCCCGGATTTTCAGCGGACCTCGCCTCGCTCGGTGGGCAGGCGGGCGAACCGGGCTAGTGAAGAAGACCATCGCCATCGACGGACCGGCCGGTGCCGGTAAATCGACGCTCGCCCGGCTACTCGCAGAACATTTCGGGCTCGAGCGCCTCGACACGGGGGCGATGTACCGGGCGGTGGCGTGGGCGGCTCTCGAGCGCGGAATCGACCCGGGTGACCGCGAGGCCGTCGCAGATCTGGCGCGAGGTCTCCCCATCGAGTTGGGAGATCGCGTCCTCGTCGACGGAGAAGACGCGACGACCGAGATCCGCAGCGCCCCGGTCGACGCAGCGGTGTCGGTGGTCGCAGCGAATCCGGAGGTCAGAAGAGAGCTCGTCGGTCGCCAACGTCGCTGGGTCGAAGAACGTGGAGGGGGAGTGGTCGAAGGCCGCGACATCGGGAGCGTCGTCCTTCCGGATGCGGACTTGAAGGTGTATCTGACCGCATCTTCAGACGAGCGAGCACGGAGGCGTGCCCGCGAACGATGCGATGGCCGCAGCGTCGAAGAGATCGCGCGTCAGATCGACCGGCGTGACGAGCTCGACTCGAACCGGTCGACTTCACCGTTGCCGTCACCGCAGGAAGCGGCGGCAGATGCTCTTATCGTGGAGTCGACGGGACGCAGTGCCGAAGCAGTGATGGAGGAGGTCCTTCGTTGGCTGTGACTTCGAAGCCGGTTACCGACAGCACCTACCGCTTCCTCAGGTTCCTCGCTCATGGCATCAACCGTCTCTACTTCAGGGTCGAAGTCGACGGGAAGTCGAAGGTGCCTGCAAGCGGCCCGGTGATCCTCGCTCCGGTTCACCGAAGCTTCATGGATTTTTTCGCCGTTTCGGAAGCGACACCCCGAAAGGTCTTCTACATGGCGAAGGACGACCTGTGGAGCAAGCCCCGCTTCGGCAACTTCCTCGAATCGCTCGGTGCCTTCCCGGTCCACCGCGAAGGCGCTGACCGCCAGGCGCTTGACCGCTCCCGCGAGGTGCTCGAACACGGCGAGGTGCTGATCCTGTTCCCCGAAGGAACCAGGCGAACCGGATCTCGGGTCTCGGACCTGCACGAGGGCGCCGCGTTTTTAGCCGCACGAACAGGAGCGGCCCTCGTCCCGATTGGGATAGGCGGAACGGACAAGGCGATGCCCAAGGGGTCGCACTTGATAAGGCCCGTGAAGGTCTATCTGGAAGTCGGCGATCCGCTCTACCCGCCGCCACCGTCGGACCGTGGTCGGGTCCCGCGCTCTCAGGTTCACGAGCTGACCATCCAGCTCGAAGCAGACCTGCAGAAGCTGTATGACATCGCGCGCGCTAAGGCGGCGAGATCTTCAGGGGAGGGGTCTTCGGCCGCGAACTTCGCGCCGTCGCGTGCCGACTCCGATGCGACG
>DASPVS010000294.1:0-2383 GCA_035622235.1 Acidimicrobiales bacterium
CAAGAGCTCTCGCGCAGAGCGCGGCCTGTCGGGCTCGAGGACGACGCACACGATGCGTCGGTCATCCCCCTCCGATTCGACGGGACCCGACAGAGTAAGTCTCGAGCCGTGTCTTTCTCCGCCCACCGCGTCGAGATCGGGCTCCGCCGTCTGGTTCGACAAGCCCGGACCGTCAGGCCGCAACTCGTCGAGCGCTCCCCATTCCCAAAGCAGATCGACGGCGCACGAAACCTGATCAGCGACAGGACCGCTCAAAACCACACGCCTTCTGTCCACGTCCATCACGCGCACCCGACCGACGGTCGTAGGACTTCCGGCCTGACCCCACGGCCCGAAACCGAGATCGACGGCCGCAAGACGAGAGATCTTGTCCTCCTGAACAAGAACACGGTCCTCGGGCGCCACCTTGCAGGGCTCGGTCAGCCGCTCAGCCGTGGAGAGGACGGCCGGGAGGCTCACGCTCAGTCTTCGCCACCCATCGTCCAGCTCGCAACGGACCTCTGCAACGCCTTTTTGGATCGCGAGCTCTCGAACTCCCGCAGCGAACGGTAGGCCGAGGAGCTCAGCGAGCTCCGGGCCCACCTGGCCTGTGTCTGCGTCGATCGAGTTGCGACCGACCAACACGAGATCCCAGGGTCCCTCCTTGTCGAGAGCCGCAGCGAGCGCTCGGGCGGTGGCAAGTGTGTCCGAACCGGCGAACTGAGGATCCGACAAGAGCACGCCCTCGTCTGCGCCCCAACCGACGGCCTCGCGGAGCACGTCCTCCGCAGAGGGAGGTCCCAACGTGAACACGGTGCACGAGCCGCCCGAATCCCTCGCGAGCTCGACACCCTTGCTGACCGCTCTCCTGCAGTACGCGTTCATCTCGAGCTCGACACCGTCGCGCTGTATGCGTCCGCTCGGAAGGAGCTCCATCGACTCGGCACGCGGCACTTGCTTGACCAGCACCGCTATGCGCACGCCTTCTCCTTCCCTCCACCTGGCGGGAACAACCCGTTTTCGAGAGTACCGGGCGAAGAAGGCCGGGTGCGGATCAGTGCTCAGCCCCGGCGCGCGTGACGCGTCACAGGGGTAAGAGCCCTACGCGATCGGCTGCACTCGAAAGCTCGTCGCGTGCAGCATCGAGGTCGGGGTTCAGACAAGAGAGCACTACTCGGCTCGCACCGAAGCTTGCGAGCTTGGCCAGTCTCTCCGCATTCGTGTCGACGAGAAGGTCTCCGAGGGTGATCTCGACGTCGCCGACGTCTCGGCCTGCTTTCTCGGTCTCCTCGGCCAGGCTTTTGAGCGCTGAGCGAAGCTCGTCTCCTGCGAGTCCGAGGGGTTGCCAGCCGTCTCCTCTGAGCGCTGCACGCCGGATGGACGGACGCGAATGGCCACCTATGTGAATCGGTATGCCATCCTTCCCGTGCGGTTTCGGGAAGTGCGGTTTCGGGAAGCTGTGGGCATTTGCGAAGCGGAAGAACTCACCGTCGAAGCTCGCTCCGTCCTCACCGCAGTCGGACCAGAGCGCACGCAACACATCGATGCTCTCGTCCGTCCGCCGTCCACGTGTCTCGAAATCCGAGCCACACGCTTCGAGCTCCTCGCGCATCCAACCGACACCTACGCACAACCGCAATCTTCCTTTCGAAAGTGCGTCGATCGTTGCGAGTCGCTTAGCAAGGACCACGGGGTGATGCGCGGGGAGTACGACCACTCCGGTCGAAAGTCCGAGTCGACTGGTGCCGCTCGCGATGTATGCGAGCAGGTCGAGCGGATCGGGTACCGGACAGTCGTTGGGGAGCGGCATCCTTCCTGATGGTGCGTAGGGGTAGCGGCTGGTGTAGCCACCGATGACCAGTGGGTGCTCCACCGCCACAACCGACTCGTAACCGAGGGTCTCTGCATGTACTGCGAACGGAAGTATCCAGTCCGGGTCTGCGCACGCCCCCGCGCGTACCGGTGGCAGGACGCCCAGCTTCGGCAGTGCCACAGGTTTTCTCTCTGCAGTCACGGAACGTCGCTCCTGTTCCAAATCCTTTCGTCGCGCCATTTGACCCTCACTTGACGCTCGTCGAAGCGCCAGCCATCTACGGTGCGCTCGTATGTGTCCACGTACCTGATCCCCAGAACCATCATCTTGGGCTCCCCAGGTTCGTCGCTCAGCTGGTAGGCCACGCAAGTCGTCTCGCCACGGGCCGAGTTCCCCTCGATCTCCCCTCGATGGGCACCCACGATGTGCGAAGTGGCGACGTAGCGCCGAAGGGAGCTCATCGCCTTTTCGATCTCGGCCGGCCCTCGTCGGATGACGACCGAGTCGGGGGAGGTGGGGTCCGCCGCTACGACCAATCGTCCGCCCGAAGTGAAAAGGGAGGCGACCGCTCCTGGGTCCGGACGGTCCACG
>DASPVS010000295.1:0-9276 GCA_035622235.1 Acidimicrobiales bacterium
CATGAGGGTCACACAGCCGACAAACGCCTCTCAGTACTTCCATCTTCTTCGTTCCCAGGTGCGCGGGCTGGGCCGACATCCACTCATCGTGATGACACCGAAGTCGCTCCTGAGAAGTCGCGCGTCGCGTTCGCCTTTAACGGATCTCACCGCCGGGTCTTTCGAAGAGGTCCTCGACGACCCGGCAGCCACGTCTCGGGCGTCGGGCACCGACGAGGGGGCGACCTTCTCGCCGGGCACCGTGTCCAGGGTGATTCTGTGCTCAGGGAAGATCGCCTTCGACGTCATCGAACGTCGCCGACGCCTGATCGCCGGAGAAGAGGGACTGCCTCAACCCGGAGTCGATCCGGCAGCGGTCGCCGTGGTGCGCCTCGAGCAGCTTTATCCGTGGCCTGAGACAGCCTTGTCGAACGTGCTCTCGCACTACCCGGCCGCTCAGGATGTGATCTGGTTGCAGGACGAACCCGAGAACATGGGTGCTTGGAACTTCGTGCACGGTCGTCTCCATCGTCTTCTTCGCGAGCGCTACAACCTGAGACACGTGAGCCGGGCCGAATCCGCGTCTCCCGCCACTGGAAGCGCGGCTTTGCACCAGCTCGAGCTCGAGGATCTCCTCAAAAGCGCTTTTGCTTGACCTCAGGTCAGGCGAGCGCGAGCTCAGCCCCGCGTCGCGCGGTGTCGAGTCCGGTTAAAACGAATCGACGGTGCTCGCCGCGGTTCAGCACTTCTCTGGCACGTTTCGGGGTCGGATTCCCGAGCCCGCGCAAGGGGACGTAGCACTTCATCCCGTCCACGTCGACCATCGCACCGTGCGATGTGAAAGACATGACGGTGCCGTCTACGGGTTCGCCGACCGGATGCTTGGTGACGAATTGCAAGAAGGTGAGCGGATCGTTCACCGCCTCTGGAGGACTGTTTCGCGTTCTAGGGCGTGATGGTGTCTCTTGGGAAGATGGTGCTTTGGGCGAAACCGCCTCGTCGGTGGCCGCCTTGATGGCGGCGGATACGCGTTTGCCCGAACCCCGTGCCCTTCCGCTGCGGGCAGCCTTTGCGGCAGCCTGACTCTTCGCTGTGGCTTCTGGAGCTTTCGTTGCGGGCGCCTTTCCGGCAGCCTGAGTTTTGCTTGCGGGCGCCTGAGTTTCGCTTGCGGCCGCTGGGGCCTTCGCAGTTGCGTCGGTGTCTGCCGGGCGGAGCTGTTTTGTCCCGGCCGTCACTGCGGGCTTGCTTGACTTCGCGGGCTTGCTTGACTTCGCGGTCTTGCTTGACTTCGCGGGCTTGCTTGACTTCGCGGGCTTGGCAGCGTTCGTTGCGTCGGTGACGGATACAGAATTGTTGGGTTGACGCGTCTGTTTCGTTACTCGTCCCGCGGACTTAGGCGATGACTTCTTCTCTCCGCCTGTTGGCGTCTCCGCCGGCGAAAGGTTCATCGATGGTTCGGGCGCCTCTCCAGCCGATGCCCTGATTCGTTTCTTGGCCTTTGTCTTCGGGTCGGCTTGAGAGCCGTTACTTGCTCGCTCGAGACCACCTTCCGACGCGCCGTCAACGTCTTCGACTCGGTCCGATTCATCTCGGTGCTTGGCGGCAGCGATCGCGGCTCGACTCGCCGGTCCTCGAACAGGAGAGCGCTGGGTGAATATCCATCCGACACCGGGCACCGGCTTTCCACCGATGAGCCTTCCGGGTTCAAAGAGCCAAGGGTGTTCGCCGTGGAACTCCTGGAAGGAGTCGTTCGAGAGCACCTCCGCATCCACTCTCTCGGCCACCCTGAGGAGGAAGGCGTCGCCTCGCCCGACCGCGCCGGCAGGCGGGGACACCAACTCGCCGTGGGCGACCGCCTCCTCGTACTCCTTCCTCTCTGAAGGATCGATTCGATGGCCGAAAGTCGCATCGACCACAACGATGATCTCGGTGTCTGGAAACTCGGCACGGAAATCGCGAACCGCTTGGTCCAGTTGGGCGAGACTCGGTGTTGAGCGCCCCTCGGTAGCGATATTCGACCCGTCGACGACGACGTAGGTAGGGGTCATGGGCGTTCCCAGTCAATCATTCCGGGGTGGCGCGTTGGCCGACCCCGGCAGGCGGTCGAGGGCGGGCTTCGAAAGCTTCCTCGTAGGATGCGTGCGTGGACGATCAGTCGGTCGGCGAGGTGACGGAACTGCTCCAGCAAATGATCCGAAACGCGTGCGTCAACGACGGATCAGAACTCTCAGGTCACGAGTCACGAAATGCAGACGTCCTCGCATCCGTGCTCGAAGGCACGGGTTTGGACATCGAATACTACGAGCCGATCCGAGATCGAGCTTCTGTCGTTGCACGTATCGAAGGCCGCGATCCGAAGGCCCCCTCACTTGCGCTCATGGGCCATACGGACGTGGTTCCCGCGAATGCCGAGAATTGGACCCACGATCCATTCGGAGGGGAGTTGATCGACGGCGAGGTCTGGGGCCGCGGCGCAATAGACATGCTCAACCTGACCGCGTCGATGGCGGTCGCGTTCCGACGTCTGGCAACGGAAGGTTTCAGGCCAACGGGAGACCTCGTTTTTCTCGGGGTTGCGGATGAGGAAGCGCTGGGTGTCCACGGAGCAAAGTGGCTCGCCGATCACGAGCGCGAGCGGATGAAGGTGGACTACCTCGTGACCGAGGCAGGTGGCTTTCCGATCAAGACCGGCGACGATCGCATCAAGCTCCCGGTGATCATCGGCGAGAAGGGCGCTTTCTGGTGCGTGCTCACCGTGCGAGGGACAGCGGGACACGGCTCTCAGCCACTGCGGACGGACAATGCGTTGGTGAAGGCAGCTGAAGTAGTGCGCAGGCTGTCGGCCTACGACGTGCCCGCTCAGATTCATGAAGCGTGGAGACGGTTCATCGAGGGCATGGGGTTCCCGAAAGGGATCTCCGAGCCCCTGCTCGATCCCGAGAAGATCGGACCGTTCTGCGAGCAGTTGCCAATGCTCGGACTCGCCAGGCAGGCGCACGCTTGCACCCACACGACGGTGGCTCCGACGATGATGCGCGCCGGAACGAAACTGAACGTCATACCCGACCGGGTCGAACTCGAGCTGGACATACGGTCTCTGCCGGGGTGGGATCGCCCAGAGGTGGAGGCTATGTTGCTCGAGGCGATCGGTGACCTTGCCTCGGACGTCGACATCAGCTGGATCAGCGAAGACGTCTCGACAAGCTCGCCGATCGATACGCCGCTTTGGGACACGCTCGAGCGTGCTGCGCGCGTCACTTACCCCGGCGCGTCGTGCATCCCGTTCCTATCGGTTGGTGCAACCGATGCTCGGTTCTTTCGACGGCTCGGAACCACCGCCTACGGTTTCGGCCTCTTCACCACCCGGTTGTCGTTCGAGGACTACGCCACCATGTTTCACGGAAGCGACGAGCGGGTGGACATCGCATCGCTCGGACTGTCGACCGAACTGTGGGGCCATGTCGCTCGCGATCTGCTCGGTTGAACGCGCCAGCGGAGATGGAGACGTCACAAGAGGTGAGGATCGAAGCGGTTCTCTTCGACTATGGCGGAGTGCTCGCCGACAGTCCCTTCGAAGCCTTCGCGCGTTACGAAAGGGAACAGGGCCTTCCTGAAGGGTTCATCCGATCGTTGAACATGGCGAACCCCGATGACAACGCCTGGGCCCGACTAGAGCGCAGTGAATTGGATTTCGGGGAATTCTGCGACGAGTTCGAGCGTGAAGCATCCGCCGCAGGGGGAAGCGTCGATGCTCGAAGCCTCTTTGCAAGTTTCTCATCGTCCCTCCGGCCGGACATGGTCGAAGTAGCCAAGCGTTGTGCTCAAACCTTCAAGACCGGGCTCTTGACCAACAACTTCGTGTCCCCGATCCGCGACTCGGGTCACGCGCATGTCCTCGATCTCTTCGACGTCGTGATCGAGTCTTCAGCCATAGGGGTTCGAAAGCCCGATCCCCGCTTCTACCTCCTGGCCTGTGAGGAACTCGGGATCGAACCCCCACAGGCTGTGTTTCTCGACGACCTCGGTGTGAACCTCAAACCGGCTCGGCAGCTCGGGATGGTGACCATAAGAGTTGGTCCGGATATCGGGGAGGCGATCCGAGCCTTGGAGGACACAGTCGGTCTACGACTTCGCTGAACGCCGGGGCAACCGGAACGGGGGGGTGTTCCGGTACGCCCGGTGAGGAGGGCTCCCGTGGCAGGGGGGTCGGCCGCGGCCCTTGGGCCACCGGTCCGCAACGGATGTCACTGCCGACGAGGAAGGTGGTGGGGGCCTTTCTCGTGGCCTGCGACGATTGCGTGCCGGATTGCGGCTGTACGGGGTTGCCTCCCCACCGGGCGACCGGCGGTTGGCGGGGAAGGGGTCAGCCGCGGGTGGGCCAGGGGTCGTCGTAGTTGGCCGAGTGCCAGCGGGACTGCCCGTACCGCCAGGCCTCGTGGCGATCTTGGCGGGGGGCGTCAAGGATCAGGACTCGACCCCGGCTTGAGTTGCGCCGGGATCGGTGCAATCCCAGACGATCGAGTTTGGTCGTTAGACGCATTTCCGTGTGCTCCTCTTATCGGTTCTGCTAGGTGATGCTCGCTGCGTGGGTGTTTCGGAGGGGTTCCTTCCGGTGCTTCGGGAACCTCTCCGGGCTGCCCACGTGAATGTGATCGGCACGCCTAGTGGTCACCTTGAGTGAAATCTCACAACTAGTGAGAAGATCTGAGGCCTCCCCACCACGTTCTGCGGGAGGACCACGCTTTGCGGCGATCGCGATGCCCGAATGGCCCGTCGAACAGGTCGAACACAGGCGCCTGGATCTACCGGCCCGCCAGTCACCCCGTGCAGAGTGGTTGTCCATTCGGGTCCCTGCTCATAGCCTCGGCCCTCGTGAGCCGAGAGGAGTTGCCCATTCGGCCAGAGGAAATTCTCCCCCACAGACCCCCCTTCCTCTTCCTGGACGAGGTCTCCGCCCTCGATCCGGGTCGGTTCGCGAGGGGTTTTTGGCGCCTGACCGGGGACGAACCATTCTTCAGCGGTCACTTCCCTGGCCGTCCGACCCTGCCCGGAGTACTGATGGTCGAATCGCTCGCCCAGCTAGGGGCGGTGGCTGTCCTCACAGACGACAGGTTCTCCGGACGCCTGCCGCTCTTCGGTGGGATCGACAGCGCGAGATTTCGCAGGCAAGTTGTGCCCGGCGAGACCCTCGACCTCGAAGTCGAGTTCTCGCGGCTCTCGGCACGCGGTGGCACGGGGCGCGGTAGCGCTACGGTCGGTGGGAAGGTCGCTTGCCAAGCAGAGATGTTCTTCGTGATCGTCGACGGTTGAGGGATACGTGCGAATCGCCACTTGGAACGTGAATTCGTTGAACGCCCGCCTGCCTCGTGTCGAGGAGTGGCTCGGGTATGCACAGCCGGACATCCTCTGCATGCAGGAGACCAAATGTGCCGACGCCGCCTTTCCGTCGATGGCCTTCGCTGCGATGGGATACGAATCAGCGCCCTATGGCGAAGGTCGCTGGAACGGTGTCGCAATCCTGAGTCGAATCGGTCTGAGCGATGTGCAACGCGGTTTCGGGGACCTCGCCGAACCGTCGGACGAAGCCAGGCTGGTCGCCGCGACTTGTGGCGGAGTCCGAGTGCACAGCATTTACGTGCCCAACGGTAGAAGTGTGGGTAGCGAACATTACGAGGCGAAGCTGGCATGGCTGGAGCGTTTGCGAACGTTCGTGACGAAAACCTACAAACCGTCAGATCAGATTTCGGTCTGCGGTGACTTCAACATCGCCCCCGAGGACCGTGATGTGTGGGATCCGACCGCCACGTCAGGTTCCACCCACGTCACAGAACCCGAGCGCAAGACCCTTAGGGCGCTCGAGGAATGGGGTCTCATAGATGCGTTCCGCCTCCACTACCAGCAGGGTGGACTCTTTAGTTGGTGGGATTACAGGGCCGGCAATTTTCACAAGCACCTGGGAATGCGCATCGACTTGATCCTTCTCACGGAACAGCTTGCGAAAAGGTCGACTTACGGGTTGATCGATCGCAATGCCAGGAAAGGAAAACTTCCTTCGGACCACGCGCCCGTATTCATCGACATCGCGGACTGAAGTGGCTGCGAATGTCGTTCAATGGCTTCAGCCGGCGGCCGCCGCCAAGCGCGATTTGAGCTCGCTCACCCGCGAGAGAAGTTGACCGCAGTCGTAACGGGCGTCACTCCTTCCGATGGAGCGCTCGATCACATCCAGGAAGGGTGAGGCTTCGCAATTCCAGACGCGACCACCGACCCTTCGCTTCTCAGCCCACGAACACCACAGATCGGATCTGGCCCGAGTCAAGGCCACATGTAGCAGTCGCTTCTCCTCGTCTTCAGCTTCGGGACCCACTGCGTACGCGATCGGGACCATTCCTGCTTCGAGGCCAATTACTGCGACGACACGCCATTCGAGCCCCTTCGATCGATGGAACGTCGAAACGGCGACGTATCCCTTTTCGGCTTCTTCCCCGGCGAACTGCTCAGTAGGGAGCCGCTCGGCTCGGACCCGTTCGGGTGCGGGATCTTGTGGTGCCGCCCCGTGGGGACGGGTTCCTGCCTGTGACGGACGAATTTCGTCGTCCTCGCCCACGTTCACCGTCAGCCACGCAAGGAAATCACCGACCGTCGCGCCCGCGTCTTCAGAGAGGAGCTCATCGGCCAGTGCCCGGAGTCGAAGCGCACCGGCTTTGGCTTGTCGATCCGAGCCCGTCGAAAGCAGGACATCGGCAATCGAGGGACGAAGTGGCCGCCTGCGCGGAATATTTGCCAGGGAGCTGGCGACTGCGCGAGATCCGGCACCGGCATCCGGCTTCTCGGACGCGATGCGGAAAGGGATGCCGAAGGACTCGAGCGCGCGTACCACAGCTCCGAGGCGTCCGTTGGTACGTGCGAGCACGGCCATGCCGGACCACGACGTGCCGGGGCGGTGCAACCGTCTCAGCCATCTCACCACGGAAGCCGCTTCGACGTCTTCGTCCTCGAACGATCCCACGATCGGAGCAGGGCCATCCGGTCGCTCCGTTTTTACGTCGACCAACGCGTCCGACGTTGGTGTCGTCGCCGCGTCCCTGTCGCCGCTCGAAGCGGGTGGCTCCGACGTTTCCGCGGAAACAAGAGAGGGAAGGCACGGCTCCGAGGGCGTTTCCGCGGAAACAAGAGAGCGATGGGGCGAAGCAAAGGGCGTTTCCGCGGAAACAAGGGAGGGAAGGCACGGCCCCGAGGATGTTTCCGCGGAAACAAGGGAGGGACCAGGCGCGATGAACGCGGTACCGAGCACAGCGGAGGCCGCAGCAAGGATCTGAGGCGAACACCTGTGGTTCGTCTCCAGGTTGATGACGCTCGTGCCCGGCAGGAGCTCGGGCAGTCGCCGGATGAGGCTCGGATCTGCCCCGTTCCATGAGTAGATAGCTTGGTGCGGGTCACCCACGACGAAGAGGTCGCGTCGCCCCCCGAGCCATACGCGCAGAAGTCGCCACTGCGCTGGGTTTACGTCCTGGAATTCATCGACGAAGAGGTGTCTGAATCTCCAACGGAACCTTTCTGCTGACGAGCGATCGTTCTCGAGTTGTTCGGCGGCACAGACGAGAAGGTCGTCCATGTCCATTACCCGGTGACGGACCTTCATCTCGACATAGCGCTCGTAGATCTCTGCGACCATCTCAGGTTCCGGCCCTTTGCGAAGTGCTGCCCGTGCGGCCTCCGGGTACGACGCAGGGTCGACTAGTCGGGCTTGTGCCCAAGAGATCTCGGAGGAAATAGATGCGACCAGGTCATCACCATGCGTGTCTTCGACGAGCTTGGCGACGTGCTTGGCGACGAGCTTCGCCACGAGCTTGGACGGCCCGTCCACCAGGCGGGCCGGCCGTTCGTCGTTGTCAGCCCACCGACGTCGGATCTCGCCGTATGCAAGTGCGTGAAACGTCCCGGCGACCACCTGTCCGGCCCCGAGCCGTTCCAAGCGCTGGTGCAGCTCGGCTGCCGCTTTGCGAGTGAAGGTGACGACCATTACCCGCTCGGCGTCGGCGGTTCCGTCGAGGATCCGGCGCGCAACACGTCGCGTGAGCACACGAGTCTTCCCGGAGCCTGCCGGCGCGATCACGCAAAGCGGCTCTTCGTCGCTCATCACAGCATTTCGCTGGGATTCCGTGAGCCCGTTCAGGATGCCCCCGGTCGCTTGTGCGTCGCCCACGTCGAGAAGGTACCCAGCCCCTGTAACTCTCAGGTGGACCTTCTGACGCATCCCGCACGTGGACCTTCTGACGCATCCCGCACGTATGTCGACGCATTCCGCACGTATGCCGGGAAGCCGGTTTCCGGCCCGGTAGCCTCGAGCGGCATGCTGAAGTCCCTGGCAGGAGGGGCGCTCTTCGGGGAGCGCTGGGGGCCATCCCCTCCGTCTGTGGTGGCCCTGCACGGGTGGCGGCGCAGCCACTCGGACTTCGCTGCCGTCCTCGGCCCTACGTCCGGCGCGGCCACAGGGTGTGTAGCACCGGACCTCCCTGGCTTCGGAGGGACGCCGCCGCCGGCGGAGCCGTGGGGATCGATGGAGTATGCGGAGCAGGTTGCCGAGCTCATCGAGAGCAGCGACGGACCAGGGGGCCCGTGTGTCGTGCTTGGTCATTCGCTCGGAGGTCGGGTGGCGGTGAGGCTTGCTGCTTCGTTTCCCGCACTCGTCTCGGGGCTCGTGCTGACGGGAGCGCCGATCCTCCCGAGGCCCGGCGGAGCGACCCGATCGAGTTTCAGGTACCGGACGGCACGAAGGATGGCCAAGGTCGGACTCGTCTCAGAGGCTCGACTCGAGCGGGCGAGGCAAAGATACGGGTCGGAGGATTACCGCGCAGCCGAAGGGGTGATGCGTGACACCCTCGTCCGCCTTGTCTCCGAGGACTACGAGCATTCGATCGACTCGATCTCCTGCCCGGTCGAGCTCGTCTGGGGCGACGACGACAACGCAGCGCCACTGCCGATAGCGAAGGCGCTCGCGGGACGTATCGATGGCGCGCATCTGGTGGTTTGTGCCGGCGCGGGACACTTGACGCCGATCTCGGTGCCGGAAGAGCTTCGACAAGCGGTAGAACGTTGCGCGAACCGCGTGGCGCACAGCAGCTGACTGGGAACATCGTGACCGCTCTTGCCTGGATCGGGATCGTTTCGTGTGTAGCAGCACTGCCGGTTGCGTTTTTGAGATGGCTCCGCGTCGCACAGCGCGAGCACTACCTCGCGTGGTCGACGAGTCGCTTCGCGCTGCGATGGTGGCTGTCTCGCCCGGTCAACGTGGCG
>DASPVS010000296.1:0-4639 GCA_035622235.1 Acidimicrobiales bacterium
GCGTACTCGTAGTTGACGATCGGGTATCCCTGAGATGCAGGGCCATAGATCATCGAGATCGCCCCGGAAGCCGGCGTGGAGTCTGCAAAGCTCTCGGCCGCCGCCGCAATCGTCTGGGTCGTGGGAGCGACGTAGTTGCCCGATTTGTTCTGCAGCTCCGCGTATCCGAGTCCCGCAGCAGTCGCCTGGTCCAAGTAGCTGATGCCTATGTAAGCGACACAACCCGGGGAGCTCTTGCACGCGGTAACCATCCCGCCGTTGCCGGTCGCTGAGACCGCGCCGGGGACGTTCGGCCAGGCGACGGTGGTTCCTGGCGGGATCTTCTGTCCCCAACCCGACGGATCGGTCGCAGCGAGGAACGAAGTGAAAAGGAAAGTGTCACCCGAGCTTTCCGCCCTGTGAACGGTGACGATCGGGACGCTCGGTATGGTCGCCCCGGGGTTTATCGACTTGATCTGCGAATCGTCCCAGTTGGTGATCTTCCCCAGGTAGATGTCCGACAGGATCGTGCCCGTGAGCTTCAGATGGCCCCCGTTGGGAATCGACAGACCCGGGATGTTGTAGTTGACCTGTTGAGCGGAGATCGCCAACGGGATGTTCAAAAGGCCGGGGTACTGGTCGAGTTCGCTGTTCGACAAATACGCGTCCGACGCTCCGATGTTCGCCGTACCGGTGGCAGCGTCAGATATGCCCTTGCCGGATCCGGTGGACGCGGTCTGGATCGTGATCGTCGGATGCCGCTGCTTTATGGAAGTTACCCAGTTGTTGAACACTGGGTACAGCAGGCTCGAACCTGATTCGGTCAGTTGGATCGCGCTAGTCGGCCAGTTCTGAAGGCTCTGCACGCTCACCGCGGGTGACGTCGAGCTCGTCGTCGTAGGGGTCGAAGAAGAAGAACCGCAAGCTGCGAGAAGAGCGGCGCCGGCACCGATCAGCGCGACGACCGCTTTTCTCGTCGAAATTCGACGAGAAACCATCGAGATCGTGGAGATCATTGTGTGATCGCTCCTTTCCGTATCCGCCTCGGACCGGGAAAACATCTCGCAAAACGGGCAGACATCGTCATCCGATCCGTCCGCTCACGTAGCTGACCGTTTCCGGCTCTACGGGTGCGTCGAACACCTGCGCGGTCTCCCCCGTCTCCACCAGTCGGCCGTTGTAGAGAAACGTGGTGGTGCCGCTGATCCGGCGGGCTTGGGCCAGGTTGTGCGTGACGACGACCATGGTGAGACTCGGGGCGAGCCTGCGCAGAAGGTCTTCGACCATCTCCGTGGTGATCGGATCGAGCGAGGAGGTCGGCTCGTCCAGAAGCAGGACGTCGGGCTCGACGGCGAGGGCCCGCGCCAAGCACAGCAGCTGCTGCTGGCCTCCGGACAGGCGGAACGGGGAATCTCCGAGCCGGTAAGCGACAGCCGACCAAAGGCCCACTTCCTTGAGGAAACACTCGGCCACTTCGCCGAGCTGCGACTTGGGCGCCATTCGGTGGGCTTTCACGCCAGCGACGACGTTGTCCCTGATCGACATCGGAAAGGGGTTGGGACGCTGAAAGACCATCCCCACTCTCCGGCGCAGCACGAGAAGGTCCACCGACGGGTCCGCGACGTCGACGTCGTCGAACTCGATCCTGCCCTTGCGCCAGTACCCGTGAACCTTGTCGTTCATTCGGTTGATGGAGCGCAACAGCGTCGACTTTCCGCAGCCTGTCGGTCCGATCAGAGCGTTGATGGTGTTGGGTTGGAACGAAACGTCCACACCGCTCAAGACCGTGGCTGATCCGAAACCAATGGAAAGGTCCGAAACCGCAAGCTCGGTGCGATCGAGGACAGTGACACCAGCTTCCGCACCCACACCAGCTTCCGCACCCACACCAGCTTCCGCACCGCCGGCGGCACCACCGGTCAGGCTTCGGGGCCCATCGCCTGGGGATCGACCGGCCCCTTCATCGCCATCACGCTCCGCATCGGAGGTGATCGTGGATGGCTCTGACCCGCTGGTGTTCACCTGCCGTTCGGCCGATGGGCCGGAGCTCATTACCAGCGAAAGTACCCACAGAATGTGAACGTTTCGCGAACAAACGGCAAACGGGAGGTGATCGTTAGTTAAACGAACGATGATCCACCCCCGACACGAGCCCACGACCGGGTCCCTCGTTCGAGTACCTGACCTGGGCTTTGTTACGGTCGAACGGGTGAACGAAGGTCGCCGGCTCGTGGCCGATCTCGAAGCTGTGGTCGGAGACGCCCACGTGCTCACGGATCCTCAACTCCGAGCGGGCTTCGAATCGGACTGGACCGGGCGGTTCGGGGGGACCAGCCTCGCCGTCGTCCGGCCGTCGAACACCCGAGAGGTGGCGGGCGTCGTGACGGCCTGTTACGAGCACGGGATCTCCCTGGTCCCCCAAGGCGGGAACACGGGACTGGTCGGGGGCGGTGTACCGACCGACGGTGAGGTGGTTCTGAGCACGCGAAGGCTCACGCACACAGGGGAGCCCGACCGGGCCACCTCTCAGATCACCGTCGGCGCCGGCCTCACCCTCGGGTCACTCCAGGACCGGTTGTCTCTCGAAGGGATGCAATTCGGGCTGGATCTCGCTTCGCGTGACAGCGCGACTCTCGGGGGGATGGCTTCTACGAACGCAGGGGGCACGCGGGTGCTGCGAAAGGGCACGATGCGCGCGCAAGTGCTCGGGCTCGAGGCGGTCCTCGGCGACGGAAGTGTGGTCACTCAGCTGAGAGGGCTCACCAAGGACACGAGCGGCTACGAGCTCGCAGGTCTGCTCGTGGGGAGCGAGGGAACCCTGGGTGTGATCACGGCCCTGCGTCTCGCGATTGATCGCGCTCCGCTCCAAAGAGCGGTCGCCATCGTCGGAACCAGCTCGATCGACGACGCGGTGCTGGTCGCGACCGGTGTGCGAGACCGGCTTCCGACGTTGAGATCAGCGGAATTGCTCGATGCCCGGACACTCGATCTCGTTGTGTCCGAGCGGGATCTTGCAAGACCGATGGGCGCGCGGGCTCGCTGGTATCTCCTCGTCGAGTGCGCGGGCGCGACAGATCAGGCGTCGGATCTCGCCGCTGCGCTCGAGAAAAGTGAACGCAGAATCGAGGACGCGGTCGTCGCGGAGGAAGGCCCGCGAATTGAGACTCTTTGGCGATACCGGGAACTCGCGACCGAGGTACTCGCCGCAGCAGGGCCGCCCCGAAAACTCGACGTGAGCGTTCCGGTGGACTCACTTCAAACCTTCGCCGACGAAGTTTTCCGAGCGGTGAGCCGAGTGGCGGGTGATGCGAAGGTACACCTCTTCGGCCACCTTCTCGATGGAAACATTCACTGCAACATCCTCGACGTCGGGGAAGACGTCGCAGGGGATGTCGACGAGGTCGTGTTGAGCCTGGCGGTCCGTCTGGGCGGGAGCATCGGAGCCGAGCACGGTATCGGGCGAGCGAAACTCGGGTTCATGCACCTCGTTCGTTCCCCGGCTGAGCTCGATGCATTCCGGTCGATCAAAAAGGCACTCGATCCACGGGGGATCTTGAATCCGGGTGTCCTCCTTCCTGATGTGGAGGGTTCTTGATGTTTGATCTGGCTGGTCACCCGGGTTTGGTCTGACCGATCACCGAGACCCGTGCCTGCGCCGGTGAACGGCTGCCTTTGCCGCCCCCCAAGTGATCGCCAACTCGTTCAGCGAAGGGTCGATCGCCCCGAGGGACGGAGGGACGAGGCCATAGATATCGTCGGGAAATCGTTCGATCGAGAACACGTCCCTTTCGATCGGCGGCACACCGACGGCTCTGAGAAGGGCAGTCGGCGCGGCGGTTGCAGCTCGAACCACCGACAGCGGTGTCGTTGTTTGCGAGTCGACGTCGCTCAAAGCCAACGCTTCGAGGGCGGACTCGACTTCGCGAGCCACGTTCGCACCGAGTTTTGCTGCTTCGTGCAACAGCTCGCTCTCGGTTCCGGGCTCGAGGCCACCCCACGCCTGCGCGACGTCGGTCACGCTCCGTTCGATCCAGGGACCGACCGCGTCGCCCACCTGGTGCGCCAGCTCCAGGCCTAAGTCGACAAACAGGCTCTCGGCCTCGTCGGACGTCAGCTCTCGACCATGAAGTCAGCTCTTGACCATGTCGGACGTCAGCTCTCGACCATCGTCGGACGTCAGCTCTCGACCATGTCGCCGAGCAGGTCCACCCGCACCCCCTGGTCCCGTAGCCACGCGATCGCGCTTTCGACCTTCGCCGGTGTACCGCAGAGCTCACAGATGATCCAACCTTCGTGTTCGTCCACGTTCGCACGGCGGATATTGGGCTCGACGTCGTGCTCCCTCACGAGGGTCGCAACGAACGGAACGCGCACGAGATCTTCGGGAAAAGTCAACTTGACCCTGACTTCGATCACAGGACACCCCTTTGACCCGGGCGCAACTCGGCCAGAGCTCCGTTCAAGTTGCCGGACCGAAAACCCTCGAGATCGAGCGTCACGTATCGGTAGCCGCATTCGCGCAATGCGGCGACTATCTCGCGCCGGAGCTCCACCGCACGATCGAACTCGTCTCCTTCGATCTCCACCCTTGCCAGTTCGCCGTAGTGCCTCACCCGGAGCTGGCCGAACCCGAGTTGGCGCAACGCCGACTCCGCCCGCG
>DASPVS010000297.1:0-6470 GCA_035622235.1 Acidimicrobiales bacterium
CGGGGATAAACCACGGTGCAAACGTAGGTCGCTCTGCGATGCATTCCGGAACGGTCGGCGCGGCATTGACGGGCGCTCATTTCGGTCTCCGATGTTTGGCAGTTTCGCTCCGTTGGGGTGAGGAACCCGCTCCTTGGGAGACACCCGCGACACTGGCAGAGGCAACCGTCTCCGTTCTGGTGGAGTCGCCCCCGGGGACAGTTCTCAACCTGAATGTTCCCGACGTTGCAATCGAAGATCTAAAAGGCGTTCGTCACGCACGCTTGGGCAGAAGCGGCACGATCAGATCCGCTGTTCACGAGGACCGCGGGACCATGGAGTCACCGGAAAACGCAAAGCACAGCACTTCGCACATCTCACTTCCGCCTTTCCCGGCCGGAACGTTACGTCTTGACTTGTCACCGCCGTGGGAATCCCCCGAAGCGGATATAGAGACCGATGCTGGTTTGATCGCGAACGGGTTCGCGTCCCTCACTCCGCTTGTCGGCGTACGCGAGGCGTTTGGTGAAATGGACGACGTCGTTTCTGCTGCCCTCATATCGTTGCGCAAGGCAATAAACCTCACTGACAGTGAGAAAATCGGCCCCGACACGGATAGTGCGCTGCGTTAACGGTCACAAAATTCAGCCTGCGACCTGCGTAAATCGCTTAGATTCATGAAAAATTTGGCTCGCTTTGCGATTTCTTCAGGTCGCCCCGTATACTGATCTCCGACTCACACCAGCGGAGGAGTGTGTCCACGCGGTAGCAGCTCGTTGCTGCGATTGCGTCGATCCTGAAAAACCAGGATTGGCACGTTGTTGGACCGCCCCGGCCGATTAGTGCTCGCGACGACGCGCCGCGTCTCGCCGACGGCCTACCGAACCTCTGAGATCGATGCCAACTATCACGTCTTCACACCTATACAGCCGGAGGAGCGCCTAAAGGAATAACCCAGGGTCGCTCCGTCCGCACCTCGTTCGGATTTCAACATCCAGGGCCGCACGTCCTTCCTGACGCCGGCTCCGCGAGACGAATGCTCAGACGACGGGCAACCCGCATTCCAAGCCCACCTGAAGCCCTCCGGGCTTCCCGTGACTTCAAGGAGGCGCAAGATGCGGAAGCACGGAATCTTTGGCGTTGTCATCGCCGTTTTGTTTGCCATAGGAATTTTTCTCGGTTTTGGACCGATTTTCCAACAATCGGGATCAGTTCCACATCCAATTGCAACCGTCGGCCTGGCCGGCGCAACTAACAATCAACCCGCGACGTTGCCGTCCGGTGTGCACCCTGCGCTGGTGCACGGTACGAACCTCCCGCAGGGTTTGTACCATCAGGCAGCGGACTCGCAAGCTGGAACAGCGCTCGCCGCTTTGAACAAGCTCTTGCAGTCGCAGCCAAAACCAGCTCCTAAGCCGGCTATCTCTGTGACAGAGGCGAAGTTCCTCGAAGCGGTGATCGCCTTCAAATCAGCCCCACCCCCGGCGCCAGCACCTGTGGCGGCGCCGGCACCAGCACCAGCACCCGCACCGGCCCCCGCGCCGGCACCAGCACCCGCCCCCTCGCCCGCGCCGACGACGTCTGTCGCGCCATCGGGTGGAGTGTGGCTGGAGCTTCGCGACTGCGAATCTGGTGACGACTACTCGGACGACACTGGAAACGGCTACTACGGCGCGTACCAGTTCTCGTTGTCAACGTGGCTCGGACTCGGCTACGGCGGGCTGCCGTCAGACGCTCCTCCGAGCGTTCAGGACGAAGCCGCTCAACGTCTTCAGGCGCGAAGCGGCTGGGGGCAGTGGCCGGCGTGCGCAGCGGCGTTGGGCCTTCTTTAAACCGGCAGACAACGACCTGTCGGACAACAGAAAGGGCCCGTCACCTTCGTGGCGGGCCCTTTCTGACATTCATTCACTCTGCGAATACTGACTCTGCGAATACTTACGTTGCGAATACTTACGTTGCGAAAACCTCGTCGAGCCAGTCGTAGACAACCTGTGTCGCCAGGCGCAGGTTTCCGACGCTTCCATGCGAATCGGCTCCGTCGTCGATGCTGAAACGACGCAGGGTGGTAGCGCCCGAAACACCCTTCTCGAGGTCCTCCGCTTGCCGTGACACCTCAGGGCCCTCCCGCTCCCCGATGATCGCGAGCACCGGACAAGTGATTTGCGAAAGCGCGTCACCGAGCCGGAATTCGTCCAGCTCCTCGAGCCAACGGTGCAGAGAGGGAACGCCGAACCGTCTGCACACCGCCACAATGCCCCAAGCCATTTGAGGCAACAGTAAATCTTCTGGGACCCCTTCGACATCCTGGGGGCGGATGTCCTTGCGGGAAAGGAACACCGGCGACCCCAACCACGCTTCCATGTACCTGTAGAGATCGACGACCGGTGGGTTCGTGACGAGCGCCCGGATACGAGTGTCGCGCGAGGCGGCGCGTGCCGCGAAGTAGCCGCCGAAGCTGACACCGGCCAGCGCCAAAGGAGCAGAACCGACGTCCTCTCTTGAACGGACGTAATCGAGCACCGCAGCGATGGGGACCTCGTAATCGGGGCGGAACGTCAACTCCGGGTGCAGGCGCATGCATTCGCTCTGGCCCGGCCCGTCGAATACGAGTACGTGCCAACCCCTCTCACCGCCGGCTACACCTAGTTGAAAGTAAAGCTCCTCGGCACTCGAATCGAAGCCCCCGACGACGACGATCAGCTTCGTTCGATCCTTTCCGGCGTCGAAGTCGCGTGGATGAACGAGGTATCCCGGCAGATGGGTTCCCTCGAACGGAACGGCGACTGTCTCCACACCGCTATCTCCGAGTGACATGGCTCGCTCGAAGCACTGTCGCCCTTTGCGACCACTTTCGAGCAGCGACTGCGGATCAGCTTCGGCGTAGTACTCCGCCGTGCGATGGTAAGTCGACGCCCGCAGCAGATGGTCTCTCGCACTCAACGTATGACCGCGCTCTAGACAAGCGTCCGCTGCAGATTCGATCCTGCTCGCCAAAGCGCTGAACGTGCGCGTCCAACTCGAGGTGTCGCCGTCAGCGATCATCGCGGCAGCGGCCAAGCACTCCCCCACGGTCGAACCTCCGTAGTCGGAGAGGCCCATCGTCCGAAGCAACTGATAATCGAATTCGGCGTCGCGAAACCCGGAAACCCTGATCGCGCTTCTCGTGATCCTCGACGCTTCGAAAGCCACGGCCGCCGCCGGAAACTACCTTCGTGGCCCGGCGACGGATGCGGAGGCCCGGGTTGCTCTAACGACCACGCGAGGACCACGCATCGGGATCCGCGGCGAGACGAGCCACGCGTTTGGGAAGTCGGCCCCTCACGACATCGTCGAGGCTGACTTCTTCGAGCACCGAACGCAGGCTCGCCCTGACCGCCACCCAAACCTCCTGGAGATGTTCAGCCGCTCCGTGGTAATTGGTCGCCTCCGGCCGTAACCCGCGCACTTCTGCAAGTGGTCCGTCGAGTGCCCGCATCACATCGGCAACTGAGATCTCCGACGCGGGCCTGCCCAATCTGTACCCGCCTTCAGCTCCCCGCTGGCTCGAGAGAAGTCCGGCTCTGCGCAAGTCCGTGAGGATCGCCCCCAGGAACTTCGCCGGCAGGCCTTGCTCGTCGGCCAGGATTTCGCCTGTGGTGGGCTCGCCGCGGGCCACGAGGGTTAGTAGGGCTCGCATGCCGTAGTCGACCTTCGCCGGAATGTGCATTCGGTGATTCTGCCTCGTGCACGCCTGTCGCGTGCAAGGAGCGCCTTTGTAAACCCCTCGGGACGCCCTCAGCCGATGTGCCCGGCCACGTACTCGCGGGTTCGCGGATCCTTCGGTGCTTCGAACACCTCGGCCGTCGGTCCGGTCTCCACCAGCTCGCCGACGCGGTCGTCTCCAAGAAGGAACACGGCCGTTCGATCCGAAATCCTTGCAGCCTGAAACATGTTGTGGGTCACGATCACGATCGTCACGTCGGACTTGAGTGAGGACATCAGGTCCTCGATTTTGGCCGTGGCAACGGGGTCGAGCGCCGAGCACGGCTCGTCCATGAGCAGGACCTCGGGTTCGACGGCAAGGGCCCGGGCGATACACAAACGCTGTTGCTGGCCACCTGAGAGGCGCACCGCGGGCTGGTGGAGGCGATCTTTGACGACGTCCCACAGCGCCGCGTGATGAAGGGCAGCTTCTGCTGCTTCGGACAGCAACTTCTTGTTTCGGATGCCGTTCAGCCGCAGACCCGACACGACGTTCTCGAAGATGGTCATCGTCGGGAAGGGGTTCGGCCTCTGAAACACCATCCCGATACGGCTTCTCACGAATTCGGGTTCCGTATCGGAGGAGTAGACGTCGACCGAACCCAATCGGATCTTTCCAGTCACCTTGCCGCCGGTGTGGTCGTGCAACCTGTTGAGAGCTCGGAGCAGAGTCGTCTTGCCACAGCCGGAGGGCCCGACGAGAGCGGTCACCTGACGACTCGGAAGATCCATGGTCACGTTTCGAACTGCTACGTGTTCGCCGAACGTGACTTTCACGTCCTCGAGCGTCACGGCTGCCACGCCGTGCGCTGTAGCGCTTCCGTATCCATTCTGCCGATTGGCGTTCGCAGATCTTGCGAGCGTCGCCACGCCGACGTCAGCAGTTTGCGGCGCGAGTTCCTCGCTTTCGCTGTTCTCGCCCGGTTCACGGTGATGCGCCTCGTCCGCAAGTCGCGCAGCGAGTGTCGACGTGCTGTCTGAGCTCATCGAAGACCTCTGCGTGGGTTCCGCGGGTTCGAGCGCGTCATTCCGGCCGCCGGGATGATCCGAGTCGGGCGAATACGCCGGACCAACGGCATCGACCTCACCGGGCATGACGTGTCAGTCGCGCGGCGACGATACGGGCGACGATGCTGAGAACGAGGACGAGCGCGACCAAGACCAACGCGGTTCCCCACGCCGTCAGCTGCGCTGCCGGAAATGCCTGTGTACCGTCACCGAAGATCGTCACGGGCATTGCTGACGTCTGGTTGAACGGATTCCAGTTGACCGAGCCGGTGAGGCCGCCTCCTATCACGAAAAGTATTGGCGCCGTTTCGCCGATCCCGCGAGCGATCGCGAGCAGGTTCCCGGTGACGAGCCCCGGAAGTGCCTCGCGTAGAACGACCGACCTGATGACGCGCGAGCGCCTCGCCCCGAGCGCCATCCCCGCCTCCCATAGGTCGACGGCTACGGTGCGCATGGCTTCTTCGTCGGCGCGGATCATGATCGGAAGCATGAGAACTGCCAATGCGAAGCTGCCCGCGAATGCCGAGAAATGGTGCATTCGGGTGACGATCAGCGCGTAGGCGAAGATCCCGAGCGCAATCGAGGGTACGCCGGTCAACACGTCCGCGCTGAAGCGGAGTGCGCCCGCGACGGGCCCGGAGCGATCGACGAGGAAGAGTGCGACGAGAAGCGCCACCGGTATTGCGATCGCCATGGCGACACCGATGACAACCAGCGTGCCGGCGATGGCGTCAGCGATCCCGCCACCCGGGATCCCGGCTGGAGTCGGATCGTGCACGAAGAAGTCCCAAGACAGCGCGTGCATGCCGCGCTCGATGAGGTAGTAACCGAGTGCGACGAGCGGGACGAGCGAAAGCGCGAGTGCGCCAGCACACGCACCGTTCGCAACACGGCCGAGGAGCCGACGCCGCCTGAGCGTTCGTAAGGAGCGCTCGCGTACGGCCTCTCGGCGGCGGGTGGCGTCGGACAAGCTTCCGGCTGGCGAAGTTGCCTCGTCGTCACCGCCCCTGGTCATCTCGCCGTCCGAGAGCGCGAAATCCAGATCCCCCGTGCCCGAAACTGCTGACGCCATGCCCGAAGGCGATGACCTCTCGCCGGAAGGAGATGACGTCTCGCCCGAAGGCGATGACGCCTCGCCGGAGGGAGATGACGCGCCCGTGATCACAGTTCCCCCTCTGGCCCCGGTATCTGCGACGAATCTGTGACCGTGCCTCCACCGGCCACGGCGAAAACGGGATCCGGCAAACCTCGCGGCAGAGTGGACTGCCTGTTGCGCTTGCGAAGAAGTAGCTGTCCGACTCCGTTCACCAAGGCCGTCAGGATGAGCAGGACAAGGGCGAGCGCGATCACCGAGCTGCGTTGCAGCTCTCCGGTTGCCTCCGCGAACTGGTTGACGATGGCGGACCCGAGCGTCGCTGAGGGAGCCAAAAGCGAGTGCGGTATCGCTGGGCGGTTGCCGATGACCATGGCGACCGCGATGCTCTCGCCGAGCGCCCGACCGACTGCGAGGGTGAGGGCCGCCTGGATCCCTCCTCGGGCGCCTGGGATGACGGCACGACGGACAACTTGCCAATGTGTCGCGCCAAGAGCCATCGCGGCTTCGCGATCGGCTGTCGCCACACCGAGCAACGCCGTACGGGTGAGCGCTACGACCGTCGGAAGGATCATCACTGCGAGAACGACCGAAGCGAGCAACGCACTCGGCCCGAGCGCGGGGCCATGGAAAAACCACTCGAGCACGG
>DASPVS010000298.1:0-3746 GCA_035622235.1 Acidimicrobiales bacterium
ACCCTGCTGCTCCTGCCGTCGGCAGCGGTAGCGGCAAGGCTTAGGTTCACGGGCATCGAAGGGACGAGCACGAATAAGGCAGATGTCACCGCCGCGGGTCAGCTGCTTGGCACGACGTCAAGCCCGTCGAGTTTCTACTCCCCCTCGTACCAGTTCGTGGCGATATATGAGAGCAGTACCGCGGACGGCATTTGGCTCGCGCCCGCAGGACAAGCACTGGTCGTCACCCAACATCCGAGTCGACACTTACTACAACCCCACGCCCGGCCCTGAGAATGACATCTTCTTTGAAGTGGAGACCGGAACGAGCTGTGCGGGGACTGAGGTTGGCACCTACAGCGAATTCGTCAACCCTGGCAGCGAGGAGGAGACAGTGCTTCCTCTCGATCCGGGCGTGGGTGTTCCCTCAGGCGACTCTCTGTGCGCGTTCCCAACGGGTGGTCCCTACAGTTTGGTCTCGGTCTCGGGTTACACGGTGCCGTCGAGCGAAGTGACCTTGTGTGCGTTGCATACCGCCGAACGGCCAACGCAACGATGACGAAAACGACCTGACAGTCGCACGCGTCCAGCCATTCGATTCGATCAGGGTACTGGGAGTTGGGATCGCTGTCGTGGAAGTCACCGACGGCAGCGCAGAAAGACACGGAGCGCAGCCACACTCGACAAGACGTTGTAATCCATTCCGGCGTCGGGCTGGCAGCGATCGACCAGCTCGTTGCGTCCCACGACTCGATCAAGGTCTGGTAGGCATCGAGGCCTGTGTTGAAATACAAACCGACGGCCATACAGGAGCCGACCGGGACACACGACACGGCCTCAAGGTGATTAACGCCCGATCCGTCGTCTGGGCTCGGGGCGATCGATACCGGTACACGGCGATGCCTTGAACCCCCATGCAAGGACGGCGTGCACCTGACATTCTGTTGGTGGTGGAGGACGTCCCTGATCCACGGAGGGCCCTTCGAATGGCGATCGGCTCCGGCGAAGGCACATCAGTGGTGGAAGCTCTCGCGGACGTCGAATTGAGCGAAATAGCCCAACTCGCAGGGGAAGCGCTCCTGGTGGCTCTCTCCCAGCACGTCGACCGTGCGCGGACCACTAGCGAGTCCTGCATCGGTGTTCTTAGGGAAAGAGGATTTGACGGAGACGACGTTCTGTCCGAGCAGCTGGAGATTGCCATCGGACGTAGAGAAGGGAGCGATCTCCGATCGGTACCGATCGACCTCGAGGAGCTGTCTTGGGTGCTCGAGGGTGAAGGTGAAGGAAGGGTCGACCTTGCGACCGGAGAAGTGTTTCCCATGTCCGTTCTGGATGACGACGAGGAATGGGAAGAGGATTTCGACAACGACACAGGACGTTGGCTCTACGTATATGGAGACGATTCCAGTGAGGGTTACCGGGACATGGAGGACTTCATCGCCACTGTCGAAGACGAAGGTCTTGCGGATCGCCTCTCGATCGCCATCTCTGGCAAGGGAGCCTTCAGGCGCTTCAAGGACGTGATCTCGCGCTCTCTCGAGGAGGAGACACGTTGGTATGTCTTCTCAGAAGAGCGCCAGCGCGGGCGAGCCCGGTCCTGGCTCAGGTCAGAAGGGATCCTCGCCCTCCCAAAGCCTCATCGAGCAAAAGGCTGAATCATGAGCGAGGGAGGTAGCCGTGAGCTACGCCAAGCAGATGCTTCAAGCGAACTCGCAGGCCCTCGAGGTCGAACCGAGCTCGTTGTCGGAAGCCATCGACGCGATCGATGACTGCGTGCAGGCGTGTATCGCCGACGTCGATTACGACTTGGCCGAGCCGAACGTCAACGAGATGGTCGAGTGCATTCGCCTCTGTCTGAACTGCGCCGACATCTGCGGAACCACGGCTAGAGTCCTAAGCCGTCAGTCGGGGAGCGACGCAGATCTGACCAAGTCGCTATTGATGACTTGTGAATCAATCTCGAATCTCTGTGGAGGCGAGTGCGAACGCCACGCCCACCACGAGCACTGCAGGATCTGCGCCGAAGCCTGCCGTCGCTGCGAGAAGGCCTGCCGCGAACTCGTGTCTGCCCTCGTGTAGGAAAGCCTCCCTAGTTCGCAGAAACCGCTCGATCCTCGGATTCGGCCGGGAACTAGGCCCCTGGACACGTATGTCCACCGACCTGGGCTCGTTTGCTCCAGATTGTAGCCACGCTCAAGTCTTGGTCATCCCTCGAGGTATCGGAGGACCGCCAGGACTCGGGGGTGGTCGTGACAACACCAGGCTGAACCTCGAAGGTCAGGTCGTCCACGGCGGTGGTTGCGCCGTACCTCTTGGTAAGCGAGTGTGCGGTGATCATCACCGGAAACGCTAAAGGGTCCCTTTGTCCTGCGAAATACCGCTAGGGGGCGTCTTGTCAGTGGGGTTAACCCCCCACATTCAGTTACTCCACGGCTTCTGCTCGGGCCAGCTGTGTCGACAAAGCGGTTTCCGGCGCCGGTTGTTGAAGACGGGCGGTCCACTTCTCTTCGATGTGCCCGTAGCGCCAGATGAGCAAGGCTCCGGTCCACGTAAGTACGAACATGCCGACGATCACGAAGCCAGCGGTGTTGATGTTGAAGTTGTACATGAATCCCCAGAACCCGGTTGTTTGGCTTACTTCGTGGTACTCGAGCGGCACCAGACTGAGGACCTCTATTCCGCCGATGAAGAAGCAGATCGCAACCGATAGACCGGTGATCGCGAGGTTGTAGTACACCTTTCGAACAGGGTTGAAGAACGCCCAACCGTACGCCATGTTCATGAACAATCCGTCCGTGGTATCCATCAGGCACATCCCGGCGGTGAACAGGATCGGTAGCGCGAGAATGGCCTGCCACGGAATGCGTTCAGACGCGAGCAGCGCCGTGGTCGTGAGCAAAGCGACCTCCGTTGCCGTGTCGAAGCCCATGCCGAACACGACGCCGACCGGATACATCTGCCATTCCTTGTCGACGGCCTTCATCCAGCGACCGAAGAACCGATAGAAGAAACCCCGATTTTCGAGTTGGCGCTCCAGTTCAGCTTCGTCGTACTCCCCACGTCGCATCGAGCGGAAGACCCTCAAGATTCCAGCGAGGATCACCAAGTTGAGCGTGCCGATCAGGAACAGGAATGCAGCGGAGACAATCGTGCCGAAGGTGCCTCCGAACGATTCCAATGACGAATTGCTGTGCGTTACCGCGGGAAGAACTGTTTTCGCTGCGATGATAATGCCGATCCCCATCGCCACGACGATCGTCGAATGACCGAGCGAGAAGAAGTACCCGAAGCCGAACGGTCGCGGTTGATTCGTTCCCTGCCGCTCGTTCATCGCCTTGCGAGTTGTATTGTCGATCGCAGAGATGTGGTCGGCGTCGAATGCGTGGCGCAATCCCAAGGTGTACGCCGTGACACTCAAACCGACGCTGAAGAGCTTGTAGTGGGCGGGTAAGACGTACACAATGAAAATCGCGAAACCTGCGGCATGAAGCAGGAGGATCGACGCGTACATGCCGATCACGCGCCGCTTCTCGGTCCGGCTCATGGCGCTAAAGGACGCCCGAACCAAGCTGTGCATATTGAGGCCAGTCTTGGGCGGCACACTCCCGACAGCCATAGCTCCGTCCCTAAGGTCAGCCAGCGGGTCTCCAGATGACTGTACGCATGATGCGAGCGACTTGCAATAGCTCTGAGGAACTAGTTGCTTGCCATGGGCATTTGAACGGGACACGTCCGGGACACGTCCGAGACCCCTACCTAACAAAGGT
>DASPVS010000299.1:0-2522 GCA_035622235.1 Acidimicrobiales bacterium
GCCAGGAAGTCCATGAACATGACCTCTGCGATGGGCCGAAGCCCGCCGAGGGCTGCTCCGACCGCGGCGCCCACGATCGCCTGCTCCGAGATCGGGGTGTCTCTCACGCGATCTTCCCCGTGAGCAGTCGACAGTCCGCGCGTGACTCCGAACACACCCCCTCCTGCTGCGTCAGAGATGTCCTCGCCCAGAAGTACCACGCGATCGTCGCCGGACAGAGAGATATCTAGTGCTCGGTTTATCGCTTGACGGACCGAAACCGGCTTCTCAGCTTCGCCGGACTCGTCTCGTGACGAGGTCTCACCTTCGCTCGATCTGCCACGTTGAATCGTCGTTTTCGCCTTTGTCCACAAAGGGCTCGCGGTCGATCCGCTCTGCGACGAAACCGGGCCGACCACGTCGGCGAGCAGCTCGTCGGGTCCGGGCTCGGGCAACGGCATCACTTCGGCCAACGCACGCGAGCATTCTGCGGCGGCGTCGGTTTCTGTTTGGCGTGCTTGTTCGTCGTCGAGCACACCTTCTTCGATGAGTCGCGCGCGGAATCTTGCGACCGGCTCCTCGCGCCACGCAGCGTCGAGCTCCGATGGATCGAGGTAAGTCATCCGATCCCCGAAAACATGCCCGTACAACCGGTAAGTGACGGCTTCGACGAGGGTAGGGCCCCCGCCCGACCTCGCACGAGCTGTCGCCTCCGATACGGCTTCGAAGACGGCCACCGGGTCGTTGCCGTCGACGGTGACACCCGGCATCGAGTACGAAACGGCTCGATCTGCGACACTTCGGTTTCGTTGATGACGGGCTATGGCGGTGTGCTCTCCGTAACGGTTGTTCTGGCAGAGGAAAACGAGCGGAAGTTCCCACAACGACGCCAGATTGCACGCCTCGTGAAAAGAGCCGATGTTGGTCGCGCCGTCACCGAAAGAGACGAGCGCCACTCTTGGTTCCGACGGCTCCGGTGATCGCTGCGCCTCCCAGGCGAGGCCGCACGCAACCGGGAGGCCCGAACCCACGACTCCCGTGGTGAGCATCAGGCCGGACTCAGGCCATACCACGTGCATCGGCCCACCTTTTCCCTTGCCGGTCCCTTCACGCTTTCCGAGCATCTCTGCGAGGAGAGGACGTAGAGGAACGCCCTTGGCTATCTGGTCGTGCAGCCCGCGATAAGTGGTGACGAGGTAGTCGCGTGGGCCGAGAGCCGCACCCATCCCCGCAGCGACCGCTTCCTGTCCCCGTGGTGAGTAATAAGAGATCGTGATCTGCCCTGCGCCGATCGCGTCACGCAATGCCTCGTCGCACGCGACGGTCCTTGCCATGCACACGAACATCGATCGAAGGACTTCAGCATCCGCCACGCGCACCCCCGGTTTCATGCAAGTCGTGTCTCTCCTCTTCGACTGTGGCTTCGTTTGTCAGCAGGTCTTTCAGAACGAACTTCTTCACCTTCCCCGAAACGGTCATCGGGAATTCCTCGACGATCTGCCAGCGGCGGGGCACCTTGAAGCGGGCCATGTGCTCTCGCGCCCATGATTCGAGCTCGGGGCCGGTCGGGGACCGTCCGGGCGATGGCCGAACCACCGCGACAGGCACTTCCCCGAGTAGACGGTCTGGCAGCCCGATGACAGCGGCTGCCGAAACGTCTGGGTGCTGGCAGAGCACGGCCTCGACTTCTGCGGGATAGATGTTCTCGCCACCGCGCACGATCATGTCCTTCGTTCGTCCGACGAAGCGCAGATAACCGCGCTCGTCCATGGTCACGAGGTCTCCCGTGCGCAGCCAGCCGTCGGAGCTGATCGACTCCCGAGTCTCCGAAGGTCGATCGTGGTATCCCCGAGTCACGTTGTAGCCGCGGATCTCGAGCTCCCCGGCCTCTCCGGGCGAGACGACCGCGCGCGAATCGACTTCGACCACGCGTGCTTCCACCCCGGGCAAGGGTTTACCCAACGTGGATGCTTTGTCCTCAGCTGAGTCATCAAGCTCTGTCTGCGAAATGAAGCCACAGGCCTCGGTCTGTCCGAAGACGACGGCACATTGGACGCCAAGGCGCGACTCGATGTCTCGGATCAGCTCCGCCGGTACGACCGACCCCCCTGAGCTCACCGACCTGAGGCTCGAGAGATCGCGTCTTGAAAAATCGGGGTGCTCGACGAGCGAGAGCAACATCGTCGGGACGCCCACCGCGATCGAGGCTCGTTCGGATTCGATGAGCTCGAGCACGAGGCCCGGCTCGAACTCCTTGACCAGAATTGCTGCCGCTCGTCGCTGGCAGATCTGGAAAGCCACCACCTGGCCGCCCACGTGGCAAAGCGGCATGGTGTCGACGTACACGTCCCCCGGACGCAAGCCGAAACGCAGCGCGCCGAATCGTGCCGCGTTGGTCATACCCCTGTGCGTGAGGAGCGCGCCCTTCGGCGAGCCCGTTGTACCGGAGGTGTAAACGAGTTGCGCCACGTCGTCGGGCGACGGTCCGTCGTATGCCACGTCGTCGGGCGACGGTCCGTCGTATGCCACGTCGTCGGGCGACG
>DASPVS010000300.1:0-6338 GCA_035622235.1 Acidimicrobiales bacterium
CCGGAGACATCGATGAATCCCTTGGCTGAGCATTGGATGGCGCAAGAAAGGATGTCGGAGCTTCGGCGCGCCACCTCGGATCGAGAACGATCCCACGCGCGATCGCCCAACACGGACTCCGGGGAGAGCTTTTCGCCCTCGGCATCGATCTCAGAGAGGCCCTCACCGATCTCAGAGAGGCCCTCACCGATCTCAAAGAAGGTCGTGCCCGACCGTCGCGGACGACGCCGGCCCGTCGTGGCTGCCGAGCGGCGCATCGGAGAGCTCCTCATAAAGATGGGCAACCGCCTAGCCGGTCCCCGAGGGGCTCAAACGGCGATCAGCAACCGGCATTCAGCTTCGAGCTCCTGAGGAGCGGCCGCCCGCGTACAGTTCGGCGCCATGCGCGAGCAACGCGAATTCGAAGTCGAGAGGATGAGAGTCCACGTCCACGAAGACACCGCGTCGCTGGGTCGCTCGTGTGCAGCCGAGGTGGCCGGAGCACTTCGCGTCGCCGTTGAAGAGCGCGGTACGGCGAATGCGATGTTCGCGACCGGCAACTCTCAACTTGCTTTCGTGGAAGCGCTCGCGGACTGCGAGGAAGTGCCGTGGCGGGACGTCGTGGTGTTCCACATGGACGAGTACGTCGGCGTCGGGCCCGATCACCCGGCCGGTTTTCAACACTGGATCCGTGAGCGGATCGTGGATCGCGTCAAGCCCAAGGACGCGTATTTCTTGCACGGTGAAGCAGATGCCGACACCGAGGCGACGCGCTATGCGTCCTTACTGAGATCCCACCCGCTAGACGTGTGCTGTCTCGGCATAGGTGAGAACGGGCATCTCGCTTTCAACGATCCCCCTGTCGCCAAATTCGATGATCCTCTCGACGTGAAGGTCGTCGAGCTGGATCCCGCATGTCGGCGCCAGCAAGTCCACGAGGGCCACTTTCCCGATGAAGCAGCCGTGCCCGCCCGAGCGGTAACGGTGACGATCCCTGCACTCCTACGGGCGTCGCGAGTAGTCGCCATCGTCCCCGAACAGCGCAAAGCGGTTCCCGTCCGTGAAGCTCTCTACGGACCGATTTCGTCGTCGTGTCCCGCTTCGATTCTGCGAACACGAGACAACGTCGTCCTTCATCTCGACTGCGAGTCCGCCTCGCTTCTTTGAACTCCATGTGAATCAGGCTCCAGCGCTATCCGGCCCACTTCCTTCCGTGTAGAGTGACGACCTTGCTTCATTGGGTGGCGCCCGCTGATGCTCTAGGTGGCACCAATATTGACGGAGAGTCCTCTTTTGTAAGGCGGGTACATACCTAAAGCAGCATGATTGTCACAATTCGTGGTAGACGTTCCAGAGATCCTCGCTGTGAGGGACCGTCCGTCTAGCCAAAATTGGGGCTTCTTGGGCCCGAGTACCACGTTCTGCGTTCTACCCATTGCCAACAGAGTGTGTGGTGGGCGATACTCAGTGTGGCGAGCGGGCTACGGCGACCTCAAGGATGGAGCGGCGGGTCGGGTACTCCGTTGCAGTACAGGGACCCTTGGAGCAGGTCCGAGTACGACTGATTGAGGCGGGGCCGTCGGCCCCGGAGGAGCAGGGGAACATGGCATGGACGCGCGCAAAGCGCGGTCGGATCGCGCTCTGCAAAGTTTTGCGTTACAAGGCGCAACTCAAACCACGCTAGTGATGTCTTCGGTCACGGTAGACGATGCGCGCTTCGTGGGGGTGGACCTCCTAGACGCGTCCGATCGCGGTCCACGCGAAATAGTCAGCGCACGGCGCAAGGCGCACGCACGCGCTCTGCGGAGGACACTCTTGTCCGACTTCGTGGCACTCGCTGTCGCGTTCGGCGTCGGTATCGCTGTTCTCGGCCTCATCTCTACAGCGCCGGGTCATTCGCTCTCACGCTTCAGCACGAATTTCATCGACGATCTGTCGTTCGTGATCGCTGCGTTTTTTGCTTTCTCTCTGTACGGTCTTTACAGACAGGACCGTCGGCGACTGGTGGTCGCCGCCCATTTCGATCTCGGTCGGCTGCTACACGCTGTCGTCGCTTCGGCGCTCATGGCCGTAGTGGTGGCTGCGGTTCTCCAGCACTTCTTCAACCGGCCTTCTCTTGACGTTCTCCCCCTCCTCGTCATCGCTCTCGTCACGTTCCTGTCCGTTCCAATGTTCAGGGCCATCGCTCGGCGAGTGGGCGTGCGCACGAGCGGACCGCGCATGCGCGTTCTCATCGTCGGGAGCGGGATGATGGCAAACCGCATTCAGCGCTCCTTCGCTCAGGCGTCCGAGGTCGAGGTCGTGGGACTCGTCGACGACGATCCCGTTCCGGGAACCGATGTTGCAGGTCGCGTCGCCGATATACCGCGTCTGTGCGGCGATCTCGGCGTCGACCGGGTTCTCGTCGGATTCTCGAAGACGCATCCGTCGGAGGCGGTCGACCTTCTGAGGGATCTCCATGGAAAGATCCCGATCTCGATCGTGCCGCGGTATTTCGAGTTGTTGTCGTGGCGATCTCAGGTCGACGACCTCTGCGGCCTCCCGGTCATCGACGTGGCTCCCCCCACACTCGGTCTTCAAGCGAGATTCATGAAGCGCAGCGTCGACGTCGTCGTGTCCTGCGTTTGCCTGCTCGTCGCATTTCCGCTCCTCGTCACTTCGGCGATGCTGATCAAGCTCACGTCTCCGGGCCCGGTCTTCTTCCGTCAGCCGCGCAGCGGCCGCGACGGGAAGGCGTTCGACGTGCTGAAGCTGCGCACCATGAAAGTCGACGCGGAGCGAGAGCGCGACGTCCTTCGTAAGAGCCGCAACGACGTGGACGGACCTATCTTCAAGCTGCGCGACGACCCTCGAGTCTTTCCGTTCGGCCGTTTCCTCAGGCGTACGAGCATCGACGAGCTGCCACAGCTGTTCAACGTTCTCAAAGGCGAGATGTCGCTGGTGGGACCTCGGCCGTTCCCGGTGGACGAATCCGAAGAGATCGACGGATGGGCCGCTCGCCGATTCGAAGTCCGCCCCGGCATCACGGGCCTGTGGCAGGTCTCAGGCCGTAGCGAACTGTCGTTCGACGAGTTGTGCCGCCTCGATTATCTGTACGTGGCGTCCTGGTCGCTTCTATGGGATCTCCGCATCCTCTGGCAGACGCCGTCCGCGGTGATGAACGGCTCCGGAGCGTACTGAGGAAGTGGCGCCGGCTGCTCGAGTGCTATATCTCGATCACTGCGCCCGCATGTCGGGCGGTGAGATCGCGTTGGCAAGGCTCGTGGACGCCATTCCCGACTTGGAAGCGGAGGTGATCCTGGGCGAGGACGGGCCCGTAAAGGGCCTTCTCGAAAAAGCGGGCGCCAAGGTGACCGTTCTTCCTCTCGATGAAACAGCGAGGGATCTTCGCCGAGCGTCGATAGTGCCGAGCCTGGCCCTCGTTCCGGTTCTCGTCCAAACAATTCGGTACACGCTTCGTATCGCGCGCGAGATCCGACGTAGGTCACCCGACCTCGTGGTCACCAACTCCTTGAAGTCGGCTCTCTACGGCGGATTCGCCGCACGTCTGGCGCGCGTGCCGGTCGTCTGGCACATGAGAGATCACGTCGGTCGCGAATCGCTCACCGCACCTGCAGTCCTCTTGGTACGTCTTGCCGCACGCTTTCTGCCCTGTGGGGTGATAGCGAACTCCGAGTCCACCCTTGCGTCGCTCCGAATCGAGAAGTACGCGCGCGCAGGAGCCGAACGAGCCCGCAGGAGGGGCCCCAGCGACGACGAACGCGAACGTGCCAGGAAAGCGCCGGCGTTCGCCGTAATCGGAGATCCCTGCCCGTTGGCTCCTGTGACGATGGAGGAACGAAAGGGGGGACCTCTCACCGTCGCCATGGTGGGAAGGCTCTGTCCTTGGAAGGGACAGCATCTCTTTCTCGAGGCGTTTGCACGGTCGTTCGCCGCCGGCGACGAACGTGCGGTGATAGTCGGAGGAGCCCTTTTCGGCGAGCAGGAGTATGCGTCTGCTCTAGAGGAACAGGTGCGCAGCCTCGGCCTCTGCGGGCGAGTGGATCTCGTTGGACACGTGGACGACGTCTCGCCCTACTACGAACGCGCGGACGTCCTCGTCCACGCCTCAACAGCGCCGGAGCCCTTCGGGCAGGTTCTCGTGGAGGCCATGGGACATGGCAATGTCGTCCTCGCTGCACGCGCCGGGGGGCCGACCGAGATTCTCACTCACGGAGTCGACGGGCTTCTTTACACGCCGGGGGACGTCGACGAGCTCAGCCGAGCTCTGCACCTGGTCGCCTCGGACGAGGAATTGCGTGTACGCCTGGGATCGAGCGCGAGGAAGAGCGCGGTGCGTTTCACCCCCGCGCGAATAGGGCCTCGCACGAAGGCTGCGTACTACGACATGATCCGCCGGGCGCGACAAGACGCCGTTTCCAAGGTGCCGGCGTGAGCAGGCAGGCAGGCGCGTTGGAGCGAACGCGAAGTGACGTTCGACCGGGAGTGGGCGACGGCCAAGTCGCTCTCGTCCACGATCACCTCATGCAGAAAGGTGGCGCGGAACGCGTAGCGCTTCTGATGACCGAAGCATTTCCTAGCGCGCCCATCTACACCTCTTTCTACGACGCGGAGAAGACTTACCCGGAGTTCTCGAGCGTGGATATCCGAACCAGTTGGCTCGACCGCGTCTCCACCTTGCGCCGTAACTTCCGCATCGCACTCCCGCTCATGGCTCCTGTGTTCAGCCGTATGCGACCGTCTGCCGCCGTCACGATCTGCAGCTCTGCGGGATGGGCGCACGGTGCCCGGCCGCGTAACGGTCGCACGGTCGTCTACTGCCACGCGCCGGCACGGTGGCTGTACCAGTCGGACAGGTATCTTGGCCGGGGATCGGAGGACGGTTACACACCGTCCGCGTCTGCGCGGCTGGCCCGTTGGGCCCTTGCGCTCCTCGGTCCCCATCTTCGCCGGTGGGACCGTGCGTCAGCAGGGCGCGCCCAACGTTACGTCGCCAATTCCACCCTTACCGCTAAGGCAGTCGAGTCGGTCTACGGGATCAAAGCGGAGGTTCTGCCGCCCCCACCCGGTCTCGAGCCCGACGGTCCCGAGACCCCTCCTGTCGGCCTCGAGCAGATCGAACCCGGATTCTGGCTCTGTGTAGCCCGGTTGCTCCCGTACAAGAACGTCGACGTGGTGACCGAAGCTGTTCGTCGCCGTCGCGGAGAAAAGCTCGTCGTCGTGGGGGATGGTCCACAACTCGAGTACATGCGAGCGCGCGCTTCTGACGAGGTTCACTTCGTGGGCGCGGTACACGATGACGAATTGCGATGGCTGTACAGGCGCTCGCGAGGGCTTCTGGCCGCTTCGTACGAGGACTTCGGGCTCACGCCGCTCGAAGCGGCGTCCTTCGGGAAGCCTTCGGTCGTGCTCCGCTGGGGCGGTTTCCTGGACACGGTCGACGAGGATCTGACCGGGACGTTCTTCGACCACCCCGATCCGACCTTGATGTCCGAAGCGATGGACCGCCTGTCGACCCTCGGCATATCCGAACAAACGCTTTTGTCGCAGGCCGAGAAGTTCAGTGCAGATCGTTTCGTGAAGCGTCTTCGCGAGGTTGTGGCGGACGAACTGGTTCTCGCCGGCTGACCATGCCGCCCGATACCCCAATGGTCCCCGATCTCGGGCGGGCCGACATCGTCGTGTGCTCGTTGGAACCCTGGGGGGATGTGCGAAGGCGCATTCAACTCTTGGTCGAGGAGCTGACAAAGGCTCATCCCGAAGTGAGGGTTCTCTTCGTGGAGCCTCCGCTCGACGTTTTGCACGCCCTGGTGCACCGGCGCTGGAACGACCTCGGGCACCTGCTCACCCGTTCGCACGCAAAACGAGCCGGTTCTGACCGAGCCGGTTCTGACAACTCCCGGGTCGAAGTCCTTCGAACCACGAAGTGGCTTCCTCGCTTTGTCGGTCCTTTCGCAGACCGTTCGCTCGTAAATCAAGTCCGACGAGCTGTTCGCCGGGCCGGCATGGATGGGCCGATTCTCTGGGTCAACGACGCTCACTACGCCCGCCTCGTGGCCCAGGTGGATTGGCCGAGCCTCTACGACATCACAGATGACTGGCTTCAAGCGTCGCTCGCACCTCGAGAGCGACGTCGCCTCGAAGCAGAGGAGGCTGTTCTCTTCGAACGTTGCGGCGCGGTGGTGGTGTGCTCTCCGAGCTTGGCGCAGACGCGTGGGAGAAAGAGACCGGTGACGTTGATCCCGAACGCGGTCGACGTCGAACTGTTCCGAGAACCACGACCGCGGCCGACGGACCTTGGAGACGGGCCGATTGCGATGTACGTGGGGACCCTTCACGAAGACCGTTTGGACGTCGGG
>DASPVS010000301.1:0-3441 GCA_035622235.1 Acidimicrobiales bacterium
ACGGACGCAGAACCGGGCCGACTGCCGCGGGCCAACAACGGCCGTCGTTTGACCATCGTCCGCTGTCAAAGCCTCCGCTACCTGTTCAGTCACGACAGGTGGCGCCTCCACATCCACGTAGACGAGTGTGTCGCTACCCAGGAGCTCGACAAACGCGACCGTCCCGATCAATCCGGAAGGATCATCAGGAGGACCGGGCGCAACGCTCATGTCCTCGGGCCGAACGCCGACGATTACCTGTTGCCCGAGAAGCCCGGCCAAGCTCGTGTTTTCCTCCGGCGGTAGGGGTAGGCACCACGCGGGCCGATCGCGCGTGTACCGTAGCCCGGCCCTGCCCCCAGGATTGCTATCGAGGTGCCCCTGCAGGAAGTTCATCGCGGGCGAGCCGATGAACCCCGCCACGAACAGGTTCGACGGTGTGGTGTAGAGCTCGCTCGGTGTCCCGACCTGCTGAAGCCGACCGTGGCGCAGGATGGCGATGCGATGTGCCATTGTCATCGCCTCGACCTGATCATGCGTCACAAAAATCGTGGTCGTGTTGAGCCTGGCCTGCAATAGTTTGATCTCAGCACGAACTTCGGCGCGCAACTTTGCGTCCAGGTTCGAGAGTGGCTCGTCGAGGAGGAAGACCTCCGGGTCGCGTACAATTGCGCGACCCATCGCCACACGTTGGCGCTGACCGCCAGACAGCTTTGCGGGCCTGCGCTCGAGGAAGTCGTCGATGCCGAGGATGCGAGCCGTTTCGACGACCTTTTTTTCTCGTTCGAGTTTGGGCACCCCGCGCAGCTTGAGACCGATCTCGAGGTTTTTTCGCACCGTCATGTGGGGGTAGAGGGCGTAGTTTTGGAAAACCATGGCGATGTCCCGCTTCGACGGCGGGATATCGTTGACGACCCGACCCCCGATGCGGATTTCGCCCGCACTGATGTCGACGAGGCCGGCAATCATCCGTAGCGCGGTCGTCTTGCCGCAGCCCGAGGGACCAACCAAGACCAAGAACTCCCCGTCGGCGATGTCGAGGGTGAGGTCGGAGAGCGCCTCCGTGCCGTCACGGAACCGCTTGGACAGGCCGATCAAGCGAACCTCAGCCATACGCCAGTCCTCTACGTGCACACGCGCCCAATGCGCTCGATGTGCTCAGAACCCTACCACCGTCCTGCTCGCTCCCCACACAAAAGATCAGGGCCGCACCACGATGTTCCGGGTGAGGTCTCTCCTCACATAGGGCAAGTGAGCGTCCCACTCCGCGACCGACGCTTGGAGCGCGGATGCGAACCGCTCGTCTCGGCTTAACTCCATCGGGTCGGCATGCGCCTGTAGCTCAAGCGAGATCATGCGGTTCCCTTTCGACCGATACCGGTCGAAAGGGAACCGCCTGGGCGCGTCGCGGTACTGGGCCCACGAGCGAGCCCGCACGGCTCCTTCAAGCGCAACTAACTCGTGTAGCTGCTTTGTGGACCACGCCTCGAAACGAGAGATCTCCGCTTCCGGGACCTCGAAGCGTTCTACGTACCACGTGCCGTCCCGGATGAAGTCCTCAGGGGACCCGCCCACGACGTCACCGGGAACGTAGATATTTCCGATGAAGGGTTCGCCATCAAGCTGGGGGTACTGGCTCTCTCTGTCGACACCGTCTTCGATTGCTCCCCGCAGTTCCTCGCTATCCAGCCATTCGAGGCACCCCTCGATGTCCTCGGTGGCGTAGTTGACCATCCGATTGCCGTGATGGTTCAAGACCGAAGGGAGGGAGGCAAAGTCTCGGATAATCTCGTAGTTGCCCGCCGACGTTACCGCGCGGTGCGCGAGGCTGTCGTCGAGGTGCTTGGGAATCCAGTCGTCCAGCATCTCCAGTTGCTCAGCCGGGCACTCCAGCCGGCACATGAGGATTGGTCGTTGATCGGGCTTCATTCCCTACTCCTTTCTCAGGTTGTTAGGTCTCGAGCGCAGCACGTCGGCGAGCTGACATCGCGTCCACTGCGGCCTCAGGAAAGTGGTCCCATATCGTCACGAGGGCCTCTTTGGCCACATCTGGCAGTGTTGACACCGCGGCGTCGACGAAAGCCACGTCGTCATCGCTCAAAGTCCAGCTCTCTGCATTCGCCAGTTGACGGACCTGCTCGGGGGACTTCGCCCCGACGAGGACACTCGTGACAGTTGGGTTGTGCAAGCACCATGCAATCGCCAATTCAGGGAGCGACCGGCCCCGCTGGCCCGCCCAATCGGCCAGCTGCTGCGCAAGTGCGGCGAAGTGTTCGTAGACCCCTGCCTGGTAACGCGGGAGATAATGTCGCTCGTCTTCGCGAGGGAATGACCGCTTGGTATGCGGGTTCGCGCTGAGCAACCCTCTCGCCAGGGGGCTATAGGCAAGAAAGGCAATCCCGTGGTCGGCGGCAAACTGTAGCTTCCTCGTCACGCTCGGGATATTTGGCAAGTCGTATTCCGCGCCGGGGTCGAGAGGGCCATAGAGGTCTTGCAGCGAGAAGAGCCGCACATGCTTGTTCAACTCCTCGAGGTCCTGTACGGGGAAATTGCACGCTCCCACCCGAAGGATCTTTCCTTCGTCGACCAGGCGGTTGAGCGCGCCAGCGACCTCGTCGAGGGGTGTAGCGTAGGGTCGGATCCAGTCCTCTGGGCCGTGCAGCTGGTACAGGTCTATACGGTCAGTCTGCAGTCGCCGAAGGCTGGCTTCGGCCGCTGTGACGATGTTGTCCTCGGTATAGGGCTCGCAAGGGAACACCTTCGTCGCCAAGAACACATCCTCTCGGCGAGACTTGAGGATCCGCCCCAGCCGGTACTCGGAGTCCAGGTATGATTCCGCCGTGTCGACCAGCGTCCAGCCGCAAGCGATGGCCGCGTCGACCGTGGCCCCAGCGTCGGCCTCCGTCACGTTCCCGTACCCACCACCGAGCGCATAACAACCAAGGCCGATCCGGGAAAGGCGGTCAGTCCTGTTAGCCGCCACAGAGGCCCCTCTTTCGATGGACCAGTACAGCTGACCCTTGCGGCCGGGGTACAGACATGCGGCAAAAGACCCTCAAGCAAAGGCCTGTCAACCAAATGCCTATCAAGATGGTCGCCGGGCGCGGATCAGCTCTTGGTGACGTACGGAAACCTGCGGAAAGCATCATCATCCTCTTACGGCGAAGTTGCTTCGCCGGGTCGGCTCATCTGCCTGCAACTCATAGATCGTGCTGGCCATCATTGGTTCCGGGAGCGGAAGGCGAATTGGGACCGCCTCCATGCGCGCCGCGGGGCTCGTGCAGCCGCGGACCACCTGCCCGGTAAAAACCTCCCAGTCGCCAGAGATAAGGGGCCAAGCGTCGGCGGCGCCATACTCGACCAAGAAGAGCCGGCGCGATTGGCTACTCGTGTTTGGCGCGGACCCGTGGAGGAGCCGCACGTGATGGATCGTAATCGACCCGGGGGCGGCTTCAAGAGGAA
>DASPVS010000302.1:0-22659 GCA_035622235.1 Acidimicrobiales bacterium
AAAGGCTTCTCGAGGATTTCGCCCACTTTGGGAACCAGCAAGCCGACTCCGAGAACTAGGAGCACTGCTATCCCCGCGTCCTTCAAGAAGCCTTCGGGGAGGTGGAGGAGCGAGATGATCTCCGAACCGGCGAGGATCAGCAGGCTGAAGCTGAGCACGAGTCCGATGGCGACCGACACGGCCCTCGATCGCTCGCTCCACCATCTGCGGAACGACCCCGACGGTCGGGCTCCAACCCCTTTGTCGGTGTTCGTGGCAAGCACGGTGGTTTCAACGTCGCCCGTCTTTGCCGACCGCGCCGCCGAAGTTCCTGCCACTGCCGGCGGCGATGGTTCATCTTCTGCATTCTCGACGGGTCGCCGCGCTTGCTCGCTTCCATCGGTGCTCGTTTGCGGCGTTGTCGCACCAACCGCGAATACAACAGGTAGGACCGGCAGAATGCAGGGCGATATGCCCGCGACAACCCCGGCTATGAATCCAACGACGATGAGCTCGACCACCGCACCACCTCTCGGAACCGCGGGGCCGCGCGGGTCATGCGTATTGCGATTACCAACGCCCACTGTTGAGGGCTTGAGCACACAAGGCTCACGGAGCACTCACCGTAGCCACCGATGGGTCCTTTGTGATGTCGGGCGTCGCGGCGGCGCGGCGGCGCCCCGACGACGAGGTGCCGCTCGCCTCTTCAAGGCGGGCTTGCCCAGCTGGGGCCCCGCTCCTATGGTACGAAGTCAGCCTTGCACCGCATCCTCTCTGCCGGAGGCGAAGCGTCAGGACGGGAGCTACGACGGGACCGCGCGTAACCCGAAAGGACGGCGCGTAACCCGAAGACGGTGGAGCGTGGAGGATTACATATGTCTTTGTCCGGATGTGATTTGTGACTCGGGTTCCGCGGCTTAGGCGCGATCAACGAATCGAGCTTCTCCGGGGAGTGAGCCTGTTCAAAAATTGCACCCGGACAGAGCTTGGCCGGATCGCCACGATCACCACCGAGCATGCTGTTCCCGCAGGCCGAGTCCTCACCAAGCAGGGTGACCCGGGGGCTGAGTTCTTCGTGATCGTCGAGGGCACAGCCGACGCGACGAGGGATGGAGTCTCACTGGCGACATTGAAACCCACGCAGTTTTTCGGGGAGCTCGCACTGCTCGATGGCGGCGAGCGGACCGCCACGGTGACGGCCAAAACCGATATGCGGCTACTGGTCCTCTCGCGACAAGAGTTCTACAGCGATCACTTCCTCGTGGGCTCGGTTGCCCGGGAAATGATGAAAGAGCTCGGGGCCAGGCTTCGCAAAGCTGACACTCTCGTCATCGAAGGCCAACAGACGGAAGAGTCGACGACGCTCACGCCTTGGACTTTGTGAATCGGCGAATCTTGGGGCGGTTTCGGCCGTCGAGAGCCCCGGAGCCTGAAGTGTCCGGGGCTCTCTGCCTCAGCGTGAATCAATCCACCGCGTTGACCGGTTTTGTAACTAGCCGATGCCGTTCGCGGCGAGCGTGGAGTCGAGAATGTCGGCCATCTCCTGCTCACCTGTTGCATTCGGGTGAACCGAGATTCCTCCGTTCGTGGCGATGATGGCATTGATCCACTGGGCTGAGCCCGTTGCGCAGGAGCCGTGACCTTCGAATTGAGCGTACGTCGAAACGAAGTGTACGCCCGCGGTTGCCGCCTGGGCCTGGATCATCGAGTTGAGGTCCAGTTCGAGGTTGTTCAGATATGAGGTGTCACCGTTGGTGATCGGCATCGTGGGATAACACCCGCCCTCCGAAGGGAGGATGTCCGGGTAGCCGAGGACGTAAACCTGTGCGTTGGGAGCGTCTTGCTTTATCGTCGCAAACGTGCTCTCGACGGTAGAGGCGTCTGAAGCAACCGAATTCTCAAAGGAATCACCGTACACATCCTTGCACGGGCTTCCGATATTGAAGACATCGAGGATGTCTGTTATCCCACAATCGACGAGGGCCGAGACAAAAAGGTTGTTGTCGTTTCCCCCATCGGTCAGTGTGACCAACTGAGTCGAAGGCGAAAGCGCGTCCACCTGGGGAGGAACGCCCGGATACTGCGAGCTGCTTGTCAAGTTGGACGAGTCTGCGCCCGAGCACGACACGTCGTTCAAGCTCGCTCCTAAATAGGACGCGGTGTCATAGGGATAGCTCGCTGAGGATTGCAAACACAGAAGGTTGCCCGTGGTCGGGCCGTCGAGGGGTCCGGCGGAATAAGAATCGCCTAGAGCAACGTAATTCAGTGGCTGTGAGGCGTTTGCGGTCGGAGCAGAAACCGCTAAAGCAGCCAACGCCGACGCGGTCAGCAAACCGACAGCCAAAGTCGTGCGGACTGTGAGCCGACGAAAACGAGCGGTGTTCATCTCTGAGTCCCCTCCCTTTAGACGCGATGCGCTTTCGTGACCATACTGCCAACAGCCTCGACACGTCCCGATCGATGAGACCGGAGGGCGTGTGGGTCTATGGGAAGCCTCCTCGTCTTGGGCGGAACCGGGTTGAGAGTCACCCGGAACCAAAAGGGAAAGGGTTACCCGGAACCAAAAAGGAAAGGGTTACCCGGAACCACACATGGACACGGTGGGGCTAGCTGGAATCGAACCAGCGACCTCAGCATTATCAGTGCTGCGCTCTAACCGACTGAGCTATAGCCCCCGACAGCCGGACGAGGCTACACCCTCACCAACGGTTGTTTCGCTTTCGTGGGCGAGACCCGAGAACGCTCTAACTAGGTGTCTTCGTCTCCGACGAGTGCTGCCACAGCAGCCACACTGTGACCCTCGTCGAGACTCATCAGACGAACGCCGGTCGCATCGCGACCTTGGGCTGCGATCTCTCGAACGGCGGTCCGAATTACTACTCCCCCGGTCGACACGAGGAGGATCTCGTCATCGAGCCCGGCCATGAACGCACCGATCACGCGTCCTCGGGCAGCAGTCAGCTTGATGGCGCGAACGCCCTGCCCACCACGTCCTTGACGACCGAAGTGGTCCGTTTTCGTACGCTTCCCGAACCCGGCGTCGGTGATCACGAGAATGTCGGCGTCATCACGTACGACGTCGAACGAGACCACCTCGTCGTCTCTTCGAAGTCGCATACCCCGGACCCCAGCGGCGTCGCGCCCCATCGGGCGAACGTCCTGTTCCGAGAATCGGATTCCGTGACCCAAGCGGCTCACCATGATGACGTCGTCATCGCCGGAAGTCGTCACGGCTCTGACGAGCTCGTCTCCGTCGCGCAGGGCAATTGCGATGAAGCCCTCCCGCCGCGATTTGTCATACTCCGAAAGTTCCGTCTTCTTCACTTGCCCGGATTTCGTCGCGAACATCAGGAAGCCCCCCGAGTCGAAGTCTCGGGTGGAAACGATCGCCTGTATTCGTTCGTCTGGCGCAAGGGGAAGCAAGTTGACGATGGCGGTACCTCTTGCCGTTCGCTCTTTCGCGGGGATCTCGTGAGCGCGTAGGCGGTAGACGCGACCCCTGTTGGAGAAGAAGAGCAGATAGGCATGCGACGTGGCGTGTACCACGTTTGCGACCAAGTCCTCCTCCTTGAGCCGCGCGCCTTGGACACCGCGCCCGCCTCGCCCTTGCGTACGAAATGCACCCGCTGGGACTGCCTTTATGTATCCCGCCCTAGTCATCGTCACAACGAGCTCTTCGTCGTCGATCAAGTCCTCGACCCCTAGCTCCCCCGGGTCGTGTGTTATCAACGTCCTGCGGGCATCCTGGTACTTCTCCTTGATCGCTCCTATTTCCGTCGCAATCACGCCGCGCAACTTCGCCGGGTCCGCCAAGATGGCTTCCAGTTCAGCGATCTTGGCCCGCAGCTCGGTGAGCTCCTCCTCGAGGTTCGAACGACCGAGACGCGTCAGGCGGGCGAGAGTCATGTCAAGAATGTGATCGGCCTGTTCCTCGGAGAACCCGAACGGGTCTGCGATCAGAGCCCTGGCAGCCGCTGGCTTGTCGTCCGAAGCCCGGATCGCTGCTATCACCGCGTCGAGCATGTCGATCGCCCGGAGCAGTCCTTCGACGATGTGCGCTCGCTCACGAGCCTTTCTCAAGCGGTACTCGGAGCGTCGGGTGATCACGTCGATCTGATGATCGATGTAGTACCCGAGGGCCTGGGCGAGATTGAGTGTGCGAGGGACGCCGTCCACCAATGCGACGACGTTTACAGGGAAACTCGTCTGCATCGGCGTGTGCTTGTAGAGGTTGTTCAGTACGACATTCGCATTGGCGTCGCGTTTGAGCTGGATCACGAGCCTCGGTTGCTTGCCTGCCGAGTCGTTTTGAACTCCCGAGATACCGTCGATCACGTTTCCGCGTACGAGTTCCTCGATCTTCTGTTCGATGACCTCGACCGAGGTCTGAAACGCCAGGTCGGTCACCACGATCCGGGATCCGCCGCGCGTCTCCTCGATCTCGGCGACCGCGCGCATCTTGATCGAGCCCTTGCCCGTTCTGTAGGCATCGAGGATTCCCTGACGACCGAGTATCTGTGCGCCGGTCGGAAAGTCCGGCCCTTTCACGAGCTTCATCAACTCGTCGGGCCCGGCATCGGGGTGGTCGAGCATGTAGACGGTGGCATCGATTATCTCGGCGAGATTGTGGGGCGGGATGTTCGTCGCCATGCCGACGGCAATGCCCTGTGATCCGTTCACCAGTAGGTTCGGGAACCGTGCCGGCAACACCTCGGGCTCTTCGTCTGAGCCGTCGTAGTTCGGTGCGAAATCGACGGTTTCCTCGTCGATGCCCGCCAAGAGCTCCATCGCAATCGGGGCCAGACGGCACTCCGTATAGCGCATCGCCGCGGGTCCGTCGTCCGGTCCACGTCCTCCGAAGTTCCCATGTCCATCGATCAGGGGATGACGCAGGCTGAAATCCTGGGCCATGCGTGCCAGCGCGTCGTAGATCGCGCTGTCGCCATGTGGATGGAAGTTTCCCATCACCTCCCCGACTGCCTTCGCACATTTGGCGTGGGGACGATCGGGCCGAAGGTTCTGCTCGTCCATCGAGTAGAGGATCCGTCTGTGCACGGGTTTGAGACCGTCTTTCACGTCGGGCAATGCACGCGACACGATGACGGACATGGAGTACTCGAGGAACGAGCGCTCCATCTCCTCCTGTATCTCGATCGGCTCTACTGCTCCGGTCTGAACGACTGACGAGCCGCTGTCGGCTCCGTCAGAACCACCGCGTTTGGCCATTTTTGGGAGTTCCTTCTATCTCGTCTGCCCGCTGGTCAACGACTACCTGACCGGTCTCCTCAGATGTCGAGGAAGCGGACGTCCTTCGCATTCTGCTGGATGAAATGACGACGCTGCTCGACGTCGTCTCCCATCAATATGGAGCACACCTCGTCGGCCGTCGCCGCCTGCTCCACGCTGATCTGCAACAGCGAGCGTTGTGCGGAGTCCATCGTCGTGTCACGCAGCTCTTGAAAATTCATCTCTCCGAGACCCTTCAATCTGTTGAATTCCTGCTTGTGATTCGGGTTCTCGGCCAGAAACGCGTTCTTTGCCGCATCGTCTTTGAGATAGACCTTCTCTTTTCCGACAAGAGTCGAATACAGAGGGGGTTGAGCCACGTAGACGAAGCCGCCTTCGACGAGTGGCTTCATCTGACGGAGGAAGAACGTGAGAAGCAGCGTTCGGATATGTGAACCGTCGACGTCCGCGTCGGCCAGGACGATGATCTTGTGATAACGGATCTTCGTCACCTCGAATTCCTCTGCCAACCCGGCCCCGATCGCAGAGATCAGCGCCTGGATCTCGGTGTTCTTCAGCATTCTGTCGATCCGGGCGCGTTCGACGTTGAGGATCTTGCCCCTGATCGGCAGGATCGCCTGGGTTCGAGGGTCCCTGGCCTCCTTGGCCGACCCGCCGGCCGAATTCCCTTCCACTATGAACAATTCGGTCTCGCGCGCGTCGCGCGACGAGCAGTCCACGAGCTTGCCCGGCAGGCCAGCGCCATCGAGCGCCGACTTCCTCCTCGTCAGGTCCCGTGCCGCGCGAGCTGCAACCCGCGCGCGGGCCGCAAGCGTCGCCTTCTGAGTTATCTGGTTCGCCTCACGTGGATTCTCTTCCAGCCAATCGGCGAGCTTCTGATTCGTGGCCTTCTCGACCAACGAACGGATGGAGACGTTGCCGAGCTTGCCCTTCGTCTGTCCCTCGAACTGGGGGTCGCGAAGTCTGACGGTGACGATGGCGGTTAGACCCTCACGTATGTCTTCGCCCTGGAGGTTGTCGTCCTTTTCTTTCAGATGCCCTTTTGCCCTGGCGTATCGGTTGACGACGTTGGTGAGCGCCTTGCGAAATCCGTCCTCGTGCATCCCACCCTCGACGGTGGAGATCCCGTTGGCGAAGGAGTGGATCGACTCGTAGAACGCTGTGTTCCACTGGAGGGCGACTTCCACCTCCTGCTCGTCTTCTTCCTGGGAGTAGGTGCAGACTTTACGGAACAGGGGCTCCTTGGCCGAGTTCAAGTGCTTCACGAAGTCGGTTATGCCGCCTTTGTACTGATAGACGACTGCTTCATGGTCGTGTCCCTCGCGTTCGTCGGCAAAACGGATCTCGAGACCCCGATTCAGAAACGCCATGACCTGCAAACGTTCGAGGACGGTCTGAGCACGAAATTCGGTGTCGTCGAAGACCGCCGGGTCTGGCCAGAAGGTAACCGTCGTCCCGGTCCGGAACGATCCGTCGCGGCGTCGGGGGGATGGTCCTGTGATCTCCATGGGACGGACACGCTCGCCGCCGTTCTCGAACTCGAGCACGTAGTGGTCTCCCCCTCGATCGATCTCGAGAACCAGCCGCGTGGACAGGGCGTTCACCACCGAGACTCCGACACCGTGAAGTCCGCCGGACACCTTGTAGCCGGCCCCCCCGAACTTGCCGCCGGCGTGCAACGTGGTGAGCACCAACTCGGCGGCCGAGACGTCGGGGCGCTGGGGTGCGGGCTCTGTCGGGATTCCGCTCCCGTCGTCCGCGACCCTGCATCCTCCGTCCGCCAGGAGCTTCACGTCGATCCGGCTCGCGCGCCCTGCCATGGCCTCGTCGACCGAGTTGTCGACAACCTCCCAGATGAGGTGGTGCAACCCGGATGGGCCGGTCGACCCTATGTACATACCAGGACGAGCGCGGACCGGCTCGAGACCCTCGAGAACGGTTATGTCGCTGGCTCCGTAACCCGCAGTCTCTGCCTCTTCGATTCTTTCAACCTCTACATTCAGCGCCACGAGCGCGCCCTTTCGACCACCTCTAGTGCGAGAGGGAACCACAACGCGACGGCGATTTCACAAGCTCACCGCGTGCGGTACCGATGCATTGAGTCTACCAGGATTCCGTATCGCTCCGGCCTTTTCGGGGGACTACAGCAATCGGGTTCGTGCCCCTCGATCCAGGCAAATCGCGGTTGGAAATCGTCTGTCCCGATCAGCGGCGGACTCGTATCTCGATCCTCTCCGGACCTTTTTCCGTCCCGCACGCGCTTTGAATTCGGGTCAGCATCTCAGGCGTGAGGTGACGAATCTGTGTGGCCCACGCGGGGTGGTCGACGACCACGATCAGCGTCGACCCATCGAGACGGATAGGACGGACGTGCGCCGCAACTGCTTCGCCCACAAGCTGGTCCCAGCGCGAGAAAACGGCGACGACCGCATCCGCCGGACCGGCACCCAAGCGGTCTGCGACGCGGCCGAGCAGCTCCGAAACGCGCACGGGGGGATCGTCGGGTCTCATGCGCCTGGCAGCGCTAGTGGCGCGCATCTTCGAAGTTCCAGTTGTGGCACGGGTGGCGGAGCGCTCGGAGCTATTGCCCACTTCTTCGTCGATCAATTCGGGGCCCTTTCGATCACTTCTCCTTCGACGATGTCGAGAACCCGATCCGCCGAAACAGCCGGTGGTGGTCCCGTCGCGGTCGTCAAAAGGACCTGACCTGGAGGCAGGAGTGCGACGAGAGCAGAGGACCGCGCAACATCCAGTTCTGAGAACACGTCGTCCAGCAGCAGCACGGGCGGTCCCGTACCGAGTCCCAGGACCCGGTCGTGGGCCGCGAGACGAAAAGCGAGGGCGAGGGAGCGCTGCTCGCCTTGCGATGCGTGGGTGCGTGAAGGCTTTCCGCCCATCGAGATCTCGAGATCGTCCCTGTGTGGCCCCACCCCGGTCGCGTTTCGCCGGACGTCGTCTTCGCGACCTTTGGCGAGTGCGTCCCCGAGCTCACCCTCCCAGGACCTCCGGTACCGAAGCACCACCTCACCTTCGTATCCTGCAAGACGGTCGTAATACCCTGAAATCACAGGTCCCAGGTCACGAACGAGGTTCTCGCGTAATTCGACGAGCTCGGCGCCGGCATCAGCCAGACGCTCGTCCCAGACGTCGAGGGTGCCGGCAATCTCTGCAGGCATCCCGCCACCCGCCTGACGCAGCAGAGCGCTTCGTTGCCGCAGGATCCGCTCGACCTGGGCGATGAGCGTTTCGTTACGTGGGTCGACACTGGCGAGAAGGTCGTCCAAGTACTCCCTACGCCACTGCGGGCCACTCTGCACGACATGGAGATCATCGGGAGAAAACACTGTGACGCGCAAAACCTCAGCCAGCTCGGAGCGCTTGCGGACAGGCTGTCTGTTCACTTGGATATGAGAACGGCCCGAAACATTTATCTCGCTTTCGATCAACACGTCTCGTTCGCCGCATCTGACCTCGGAGCGCACGACAGCCGATGACTCGCCGACTCGTACCATCGTCTCACGCGGCGACCCTCGGAACGATCGCATGGTCGCCAACCACGTGATCGCTTCGAGCAGCGACGTTTTCCCGGCTCCATTGGGGCCTCGCAAAACCGTCAGTCCTGAGACATCGAAGCCCAGGCGCGCTGCACCAAAACACCGGAATCCCCTCAGTTCCAATGTCTCGACCGTCAACGAATCAGTTTCAGCGAGACCTCATGACACTCGCACGGGCATCAGCAGGTACTTGTAATCGTCATGTTCCGGTGATCGCACCGTCGCAGGCTTGGTCGCATCGACTGTTTCCAATACGACCTCGTCACCTAGCACGGCTTCCACTCCGTCGATCAAGTAGGACGGGTTGAACGCGACCGTCAATTCTTCTCCTTCGAAATCAGCATCGAGGTCTTCGCTCGCATGACCCACTTCCGATGACACGACGGTAAGTTCCAAGGAACCAGCACGCATCGACAAACGTACCGGAGTCGTGTTGTCGCGCACCAAGAGACGGACCCGCCTCAACGCGTCCAGAAGGGGATCTTTTCCGACCCTTAATTTATTGGGGTATCCAGCCGGGATCAGTTGCTCGTAGTCCGGGTATTTTCCGTCCAGCAACCTTGTCGTCAAAGTGACTTCGCCTGTCGAGAAAGTCGCGTCAAGCTCGCCGACCGAGAACCCCACTTCCTTGTCTGCTTCATCTTTGGAGCTTTGCCCCGGTAGCCGACGTTGAAGTTCTGCGAGGGCTCGAGCGGGTACGAGGAGTTGCTCAGTACCTCCGGGAAGCGATGCCGCGCCCGTGATATCCCTCAGGGCCAGACGGTACGAATCAGTCGCAACAAGACGGATTCCTTCGGGCCTTTTCGCCACAAGAACTCCTGTTAGAAGTGGTCGGGCATCGTCGTTCGACGCAGCTCTCACGACTTGGCGCATCGCCTCGGCCACCACCACTGCTGGAAACGACACTTGGTCCTCCCGAGGTTCTGGGAGAACCGGGAAGTCATCCACCGGATAGCTCTTCACCACAAAACGAGAACGAGCAGCTGACATCTCCACTTCGTCTTCAGAAGCTTCGAAAGTAACCGCGCCGGGCTCGAGAGCTCTGACGATATCGGCAGTCAAGCGGGCCGGGGCCACACACGAACCATTGTCGAGCCCTATCGCTTCGACGGAGACCCTTACAGTGAGATCAAGGTCCGTCCCCACCACAGAAAGACGGTTCCCCTCGATTCCGACCCGGATGCCGCTCGATGCAGTCGTTCCGGTACTTCGGTTGCTCACAGCCCGTCCTGCGGTGGTGAGGGCTTCTACGAGAGTGTCGCGCTCACACCGGAACTTCACACAGGTTCCTTTCCTAGATTCAATTCAATTCTTTTAGTGACAGTAATAAGGGTTGTGGATTGTGGAGAACGCGTGATCCCTCCAGCTTAGGGGGGATTTCGTGATCCACTGGCGAGTGGCTGGTTTCCACTGCGAGCTTCAAGAGTCCCACCATTCCTGAACTTCATCCACATCGAAGGGCCGAAACTCCACATTCCCACGGACGCTGGTCCACAGGTTCATGCACCGCTTTTGATGAGAAGTATCAACTCCGTCACCTGGTCGTAGATCTGACGGCGCTCCTTCATCAAGGCTGCGATCTTGTCGACTGCGTGCATAACTGTGGTGTGATCACGTCCACCGAACTCCCGGGCTATGGCGGGGTAAGAGAAGTCTGTGAGCTCGCGGAAGACGTACATGCCTATCTGCCTGGCGTTGACGAGCGGGCGCCGGCGGCTCGCGCCACAGAGGTCCTCGACTGTGAAACCGAAAGTGGAAGCCGTCGCTTCGAGGATCATCTTCGGCGTGATGCGCCGAGGCAGGCCCGCGGACACGATGTCGGAGAGGACATGTTCGGCGAGATGTCGATCGAGCGGTTGGCGATTCAGACTCGCGTAAGCACTCACCCTGATGAGGGCTCCTTCTAGTTCGCGAATGTTGTCCTTCACGTGGCTGGCGATGAACTCCAGGACGTCGTCAGGGACGGGGACGAGCTCCCTCTCAGCTTTCTTTCGGAGAATTGCTAGACGTGTTTCGAGTTCGGGGGGTTGGACGTCGGTGATCAATCCCGAGAGAAAACGGCTGCGTAACCTGTCTTCCAATGTTGCTATCGACTTAGGCGGTCTGTCGGAAGTAAGGACGATCTGCTTCGAGGCCCCATAGAGATGGTTGAACGTGTGGAAGAACTCTTCTTGTAGTGATTCCTTTCCCTCCATGAATTGAACGTCGTCGATCAAGAGGACGTCGCATTCCCTGAATCGCCTCTTGAATGCCGCGGTGGTGTTGTTCCGGATGGCGTCGACAAAATCGTTCATGAACGTCTCGGTGGAGACATAACGAAGGTGACGTCCCGGGAAATTCTCGCGAACGTAATTCCCGATGGCGTGCAAGAGGTGGGTTTTTCCCAGTCCCGCCCCTCCGTGAATGAAGAGGGGGTTGTAAGACCTGGCAGGCATTTCGGCCACGGACAGGGCGGCGGCATGTGCAAAACGGTTCGACGAGCCGATGACAAATGCGTCAAAGGTGTAGCGGGGATCGAGACCGGCGCCTTCGCCATCGGGTTGGTCGGTCCCTTGACGACCCAAGTGGGGGACGCGACCGGTTGGAGATGCGTCCGGAGAAGGAACCGGAGAAATGGGCTCGTCGTCGATCTGCAGCGCGCTGCTGTGGAAGAGATCCTCGGGTTCTGTGGCTGTCACGACCTCCAGTCGAACCGTGACGGACCGGCCCGCGGCTTCTGTCGCAACGGCTTCGACCAGACCGAGAAAGCGGGTTTCGATCCGATCGCGCGCCAACGAGCTCGGAACGCCGAGGACAAGCGTTCCTTTATCGAAGGAAAGGGGTTTCAAGCCGGCCAACCAGGTACGCCACGTCGCTTCCGTGACCTGTTCACGCAGCGCGTCCCCACACCGCTTCCACAGGTCGTTCGTGTCGTTCACCTGGATCTCCGCCCTCCGGTTGCCAGATCTATCCACAACTAGATCCACAGATGTGGATTGCCCGAACACGTGCTGTCACGGTTGTGACAGCACCGTCTGGTGGCCCCGGGGAAGGAGAGCCCACCGGAGTGACACCACCGAGGGAGCAGGTCACCCGGTGATCGAAAAGTACACCCCCTCGCCGGACGCTGCTAGTGCCTGGTGACTCCACTTACCCTGCCTGGTGGGAGCGGGGATCGCGCGCCTAGCATGGTTGGGACGTGCGGGTCGGCTGCGCCGAGCGACCGCCGTACCCCTCCAAGGGACTCGGCCGGCAGACGTCGCTTTCGACGAAGCGATCGACCCTCGACAGGAACGAGTGAAAGTGAAGCGAACTTTCCAGCCGAACAATCGAAAGCGCGCGAAAAACCATGGCTTCCGGCACCGGATGTCCACCCGCGCAGGCCGAGCGATCATACGAGCTCGCCGTTCCAGAGGTCGGGCGCGGCTGTCCGCCTGACGCAGCGGCGTCGGTGGCCGGACGTATCCGCGACCGAGCGACGTTCGAGCAGCTGCGTCTGCATGGGCGTCGTTGCCGCGTAGGCTCTGTGACGGCGGTGTACGTACGTGAGGGTGCGGACCCGTCACCGAGAGTGGCTTACGCGGTTGGTCGACGCGTCGGCAGTGCGGTAGTTCGAAACCGCTTGCGGCGCCGGCTGAAGGCCGCTGTGGAGGGTCTCGAACTGAAGCCCGGTTCGTACCTCGTTGCGGCAGGTCGCCAAGCTGGTGAGCTCGGGTTCGAGGAGTTGAGGATGACCGTGGCCAGTGCGATGACCTCTGCAGCGAGAAAGGCTCGAGAATGACGAGCACAGCGTCGGCAGTGGGATCTACCAGGGTGAGGACGCGCCTTCCCAGTAGGGCGGCGATCGCCTTCGTACGCTTTTATCAAGCCGCACGGCTGGGCAGACCGACTCCTTGCAGGTACCTGCCCACCTGTTCTGCCTATGCGGCCGAGGCCGTTGAGAGGCATGGGCTCGTAAAGGGTGGGTGGATGGCGGCACGGCGTCTCGCTCGTTGCCACCCATGGGGCGGCCACGGGTTCGATCCGGTGCAGCAGTGAGAAGGGACAGCCGATGAGCGTGACCCCAGTCCTGGCCAGCACTCTCGGCCAGATCTTCGAGCCCCTGTATTCAGCTCTTGCATGGCTTATCGCGATCTTCTATGCGCTGATCCCGAATTACGCAATTGCGATTGCGCTTTTGACGATAACGGTGATGGCCGTTACCGCACCTCTAACAATAAAAAGCACGCGGTCGATGTTGGCCATGCAGCGTCTTGCACCGGAGATGAAGAAGCTGCAGGCAAAATACAAAGGGGACAAGGTCGCTTTAAACGAGGAGATGACCAAGCTCTATCGCGAGCATGGCGTCAATCCCTTAGGCGGGTGCCTCCCACTCCTTATCCAATTTCCGGTTTTCTTCATCCTTTATGGTGTCATCCGCGGTCTTACAAATACCGTGACCGTCCACGGCCACGTGGTTGCCGAGCCTCGATATATAGGGAAGAGCACCAAGCTTTATGCATCTCTCACTGCGCATCCGGGGGAGATGAAAGCGTTCGGCATCAATCTCGCGGACACGCTCTTCAGTCATCAGGCCCACTGGTATTTGTACATCCCATTCGCCGTCCTCATTCTGATCGCCATTGGCCTGCAGTACTTGCAGATGTACCAGATGAACAAGCGAAACCCCGCTGCCGCACAAGCCAATCCGCAGATGCAGGCAATGCAGAAATACATGCCACTAATTTTTGCGGTCATATACATCAGAATCGCTGCCGCTATTAACATATATTTCATCGTCTCCACATTGTGCAGAATCGGTTTGCAAACCTGGACGTTCCGCACGCAGGACACCGTTGCAGTCGGAAAACCGGGGGAAGTGAGCGTCCCGGGGAAATCTGGGAGTCCTGCACCTGCACGTAAGCGGAGCTTCTTCGACAAGTTGGCTGACCTCCAACAACAGGCCGTGGAAGCTCAGAAGGCTCGCCAAGCGGCGCTTCAACCACCGAACGAAAGTCTCGAATCAGTAGCGGATGACAAGCCGGCCGAAGAGGCCCAGGGGGAGGAGACTTCGGCAACGAACGGGCAGGGTCCGAAGGGGTCCACGAAAGCCGACAAGGTCGACAGAGGCACGGATGGCGCGAAGGGTGGGACCCCAGCGAGTAGCGGCACTTCGCGCGCCCCGGGATCCAGTGGACCGCGGAGACCCTCGGCCTCTTCGAACGGCGGAAAGGCTTCAGAGGCCACCAACGGTCAAGCGCCGAAGAACGCGCATCCACGCTCGAAGTCGAAAAGGACGAGAAAGGCTCGTTAATGGAATGGGTTGAGACGACAGGCCGCAGTCTCGAGGAGGCAAAGGAAGCGGCTCTCGACCAACTCGGAGTGCACGAATCAGACGCCGAATTTGTCGTTCTGAGCGAGCCGAAGGCTGGTCTGTTCGGGAGAGTTCGTGGAGAGGCTCGAGTTCGCGCCAGGGTGATGCCGACGCAGCCACGACCGAAGAGAACGCGATCCGGACGGCACGGACAGCGTAGGACACAAGGCCAACGGACACAGAGCCAGACCTCGAACGGGACCGATGGAAGTGGAACGTCGGTCGCTGTCGTCGATGGTCCCGAGGGGGCCGGAGAATCCGCCCCGACAGGGCAACCCGGCGGGGGAGGTGCTCGTCGACGGCGCCGAAGGTCTCGAGGTGGTAGAGGTGGAACGGCTGGTGAAGCCAAAAGATCCGGGCCTAGCTCAGAGAGCGGATCCACGGGCGCAACATCTGCAAATTCGGGCTCGGGGAGACGGGCCGACAGGGGTGACCAGAGGCCCGCGCGGGCGGGCGACGCCAAGGAGGAGACAGTGGTTGAAGAGCTATCTCTCGCCGAGCAGGGAGATTCAGCCCGTGCCTTCGTGGAAGGGCTTGTGAAGGAGATTGGACTGGACGCGTCCGTTACGAGCCGGGTTGTCGATACGGATACGGCCACGGTCGAAGTTACGGGGGACGAACTGGGGATCCTTATCGGACCTGGAGGTGCGACCCTCAGTGCCTTGCAGGAGTTGACCAGGACGTACGTTCAGCACCGGACCGCTGGTAAAAGCGAACGGATCATGGTCGACGTGGCTGGATACCGAGCCAGACGGGCCGAGGCGTTACAGCGGTTCACTCGGCAGATTGCCGAGGAGGTGCTCGAGGCAGGCACCGAACGCCAACTCGAACCCATGAATCCGTCCGACCGGAAGGTGGTCCACGACACCGTCAACGCGATCGAGGGTGTCGCGACCAGGTCCGAAGGCGAAGAGCCGCGGAGATTCATCGTCATATCCCCGACGGGCGACCTGAGCCGGGACGCAGCTGATCAAGGAGGCTGACCTTCGGCGCCTGTCGAGTGCCTTCGACAGGGCTCGTGAACTGGGCTTCGTGGGAAGCACTTCCACGACTTTCCTTATCGAGCACTCGGTCGGCTTTGCTTCGGTGTCCGAGCTCGCCGGCTGGGACGGAATCCGAGCACTCGACCTGGGTTCAGGGGGAGGGATCCCCGGACTCGTGCTTGCAGCGTGGTTCGACGAGGCTGCGTTCGTCCTTGTCGATTCCAATGGAAAGCGGGCACGCTTCGTCCGGGACCTGGTCGACGACCTGGAGTGGTCGCGCCGGGTGACGGTCGTCGGCGCTCGAGCCGAAGACGCAGGCCGGGTAGGCGATCTTCGAGGAAGTTCCGGGCTCGTCGTTTCCCGCGGATTCGGACCGCCGGCAGTCACCGCCGAATGCGCCGCCCCTTTTCTGGGAGTTGGAGGGACTCTTCTGGTGTCCGAACCTCCAGGGCGCGGAGACGGCGACGTTGATGCTCTTTCAAGCGATGACGATCACCCACCCGATGGGCTGACCGGCGTTCCTGTACCTGGAAAGTCTTCGGACCGGTGGCCATCGAAACCGCTCGCTGAACTGGGTCTCGTTCCGAGAAGGTGTTGGCGGACGCCGTACGCATATCAGGAGCTGCGTCAGGAGATTATTTGTCCCGAGAAGTACCCACGGCGAACCGGGGTCCCTTCCAAACGCCCGCTCTTCGGTTCGAAGTAGTCCCCTGAACCAACAGCCCGCTTACGTTTCACGTGAAACGCCCGACGGCCCCGATCCGGTCCGCTGAACTGTTCTGATGAGATTCTTCGTGCGGCAAGCCCTCGGGCCTGATGTTTCACGTGAAACGCCGCTAGGACCTCTGTCGCCAGGCAAGGTGCCAAGAAGCAAGGGGCCAGACGGCCAAGCGAGGTGGGAGCCAGGAAGCAACATGTCACAACGAGTGATCGGCCAGGCAAGACAGGTATGAAACGACGGCATTGCTAAAGAGCGTGAACTGTCCTGTCGTCGATATCTGGCCAGAGACCTCGTTTAACTCTGGCAAAAGGCTTGACCTGAACAGGCGCGAATGGGAAGGATGGGTGCGGTGCGACGAGGCGTGGCAGCGGTCTGAGGATGCGGGTCCGTCTCAGGGGTCGTCAAGCACGACAAGAACCAGTTTCTCTCGTTCCTCCCGACGATCAGCGTGTTGCCCCGAGTGACGGTGAAGTGGGCGTGCCGTTCGAGACCCTCGATTCAAGCCCCGAACAGCCGGAGGACCAGTTGTCCGAATCGGACGAGGGTGTGACCAGGATCGCCGACGAGGCACCTAAAAGCGCAGACCCGGTCCCAGAAGACGAGCTCGACCTGGACGTCGAATCGGGCGGAGTGCGAAAGAAGCAGATCTTGAAGCTCCCCGATCCGGACGATTCGTTGGATGAGGTGAAAGAGCCACGTCCCCTGCCACGCATCATTGCGGTCGCAAATCAGAAGGGTGGCGTGGGCAAGACGACTACGGCCGTCAATCTTGGTGCGGGCTTGGCCGAAGTCGGCTACAGGGTTCTCGTCATTGATCTCGACCCTCAAGGAAACGCCACTACAGGCTTAGGGATCGACGCTCGAACATTCGAGCTGTCGATGTACGACGTGATAATGCGGGACACGCCCCTCGAGGATTGCATCGAACCGACGAGCCTCAAGAACCTGTTCCTAGCACCCGCCACGATCGACCTCGCAGGTGCTGAGATCGAGCTCGTTCCGTCTTTCAGTCGAGAGCTCAAGCTGAAGAAGGCACTCGAACCCGTGGTCGACGACTTCGATTTCGTCCTGATCGACTGTCCGCCCTCGCTCGGTCTCATAACGGTTAACGGACTGGCGGCGGCTGGTGAGGTCCTAGTGCCCATCCAATGCGAGTACTACGCCCTCGAGGGCCTAGGCCAACTACTTCGCAACGTCCACCTCGTCCAGTCGAATCTGAACGACAGACTGGAGGTGAGCACGATCGTGCTCACCATGTACGACGGCCGTACGAAGCTCGCAGAGCAGGTCGCCGAGGAAGTGCGATCTCATTTCGGGCCAAAGGTTTGCCGGATCGTGATCCCGAGAACGGTACGAATTTCGGAGGCGCCTTCGTTCGGTCAGCCCATCACAGTTTTCGACCCGACCTCGAGGGGATCGATCGCATACCGGGAGCTAGCCATGGAGGTGAGCGGTGGCGCGCCGTAGCGGTCTCGGAAAGGGATTGGGAGCGTTGATCCCGACCGAAGTGGTGAGCTCGCGGGCTTCAACCTTGCGTGAGGTGCCGATCACGAGCATCCGCCCGAATCCTCTCCAGCCACGAACTCATTTCGAAGAGGAATCGATGGCCTCCCTTGCTTCGTCGATCAGGGAACTCGGCGTTTTACAGCCTGTCTTGGTGCGCGAGGCCGGAGAGGGCGAGTACGAGCTGATCGCCGGTGAGCGGCGATGGCGGGCGGCCAGACGCGCAGGGTTCCAGACGATGCCGGTATTGCTTCAGCCGGCGTCGGATGTCGGGAGTCTCGAGCAGGCCCTCGTAGAGAATCTTCATCGCGAAGATCTCAATGCGTTGGAAGAAGCGGCGGCGTATCAGCAGCTGGTGGACGAGTTTGGATACACGCACGAGCAGGTCGCCGCCCGCGTTGGCAAAAGCCGTACGTCGGTGACGAACACCCTTCGCCTGCTCCAGCTACCGGCGGGCGTTCAAAGGGCGCTCGCGGACGGACTTCTCAGTGCCGGTCACGCGAGAGCTCTGCTGGGGACGCCCGATCGCAATTTCCAAGAGGAGATGGCGAAGCGGGCGGTAGCCGAGGGTCTCACGGTCAGGGCTCTGGAGGAAACCGTCCGGCGTCATGTTCGGGAGGAGCCTGAAATCGCAAATCAGGGTCGTAGCGAGCCTGCTGAACTCCAACAAGAGTCACGAGGAAATAGCCGAGAAAGTGGCATCGTCGCGCCCGATCCCCCGAGGCGCCGGCTGGCGGCCCCAGGAGTACTCGAGCTGGAAGAGCTTCTATCCACGCACCTGAACACGAGGGTGAAAGTGGATATGGGGTCGAAGCGTGGGCGAGTGGTCGTGGAGTTCGCCACCCTCGAGGACCTCGAGCGGATCTACAAGCTCATGGTAGGGACCGTCACAACCCTCAGGTGAACTTACGAAGGTGGGATTCCACGCATCGTGGTCAAAATGGGGGATGATCAAGGGTTGAGCAGGGAATCCTCACTTAGGGTGGTCCGGCAAAACCTTGATGTGACAGATCACCTGAAGACCAATCCACAACCTGTGCATGAGCTTGTGGATTGTCAAGGTCCGATAACTCCACGTTTACCTCGTTGAAAATTCCGTTACGACTTGGGATGAGTTTGGGCTGCGCAGCGACAGCCTGCTTCGTGAGTCCGGCGGCTCAGTCGATCGGGGTGGCGACCCACGTCGTCAAAGCGGAGACGACCGCCTCCGCGAGAGAGCTCGCCCTCTGGACGACGGTTACGGCAGGGCCGAATTCGCACAGCACGGCAGGCATTCGAGTTTCTCTAAGGATTGGGATGGACATTCCCTCGACTCCGGTGGGTGGGACGTCCAGAGCCCTAGCCACGAGGTGCTGAATGAGCTCGGCCAGCCGGCGTCCTCCGGGCGACTCGTAGTTGTAGCCGGCGTAATAGGCGGCGCGCGAGATCGAGGTGAACGGGTCGAGCCTCACGCCGACATACGCCTCGGCGCGAGCTGCATTTGCTGCGGACGCTTGGACGGAGCCGGAAGGGTGGGACAAAGGCACAACGACAGCCCCGCAGAATGCCAATCGCCTCCTGATCGCGGTCGCGACGACGTCGAGGCCGCCTTCCTCCCCGATAGCGATTTTCCGGCCTAGCAACGTGGGCGGACCGTGGCGTAGCCGCTCCCGGTCCCTGACGGCGCTCACGAGCTCACCGCCTGCCTCCCTGGGCATCACCCTCTTGAGCTCGCGAAGTGTGGTCCCTCCGAGGATTCCGTCTACCGGAAGACCGGCGTTTCGCTGGAATTCCCTGACCGCGGCTGCTGTTTGCTCTCCCAGGATTCCGTCGACGCGTCCCGTGTCGAAGCCCAGAGCGGACAGGTGGTGTTGAAGCTCGGCGACATCGTCTCCTCGAAGCATTGGTTTGCGGAGATACAGGAATCGGTCGCCCACCCGGAAACCGGCTTCGACGAGCGCTCCCCACGTCTGGGGCCCGCACAGCCCATCGACGCGGAGTCCCCGCCGATGCTGAAACCTTTGAACCGCAGCACAAGTACCCGGTCCGAACTCTCCGGTGCGATCAGGCGCGACCGTCAACCCGCAATCGGCCAGCCTCCTCTGGAGGTCCGCTACCGGCTCACCCTTCTCGCCCTCGCGTAACTCCAGAGCCAGTTCGGGATACGGGGCGGCTTCTACAGGTGCCCCTGGAGCTCCTGGAGGAGCTGCGCTTTGCCCTTGGCCCCAACGAGCCGCTGCTGCAACTCCCCGTCCTTGAATAGAAGGAGGGTAGGGATGCTCAACACGTCGTAGCGCCGAGCGAGGTCCAAATTCTCGTCGACATTCACTTTCGCGACTTGGAGCTTCCCTGCCTGTTCGTCCGCAATCTCCTCGAGGATCGGGGCGATGTTCTTGCACGGCCCGCACCACTCGGCCCAGAAGTCGACCAGCACCGGCGTTTCAGATGCCTTGACATGCTCGTCAAACGTATTGTCGCTCAGCGTTGTAATCCGCTCGCTCATCGATCCTCCCGTGGAACCTTATTCCGGCTCCGTTCATCCGGACAGGCCATGCAACACCTCGAAGGCGCCTCAGATTCCTGCTACATCTGCGGCCCATCTGTAACTGATCAGCAATGAAGTCCAGGATTCTTCGTCAACGGCCTTGAGATTCGAGCCACCGTTCGGCGTCTATCGCCGCCATGCAGCCCGAACCGGCCGCTGTGACAGCTTGCCGGTAGACATGGTCCTGCACGTCGCCGCTGACGAAGACCCCTTCGACGTTGGATCTGGTCCCGTCCATCGTTCGTATGTATCCGTTCTCGTCCATGTCGAGTTGTCCGGCGAACACGTCGGTGTTCGGCGCGTGCCCGATCGCGACGAAGAGTCCGTCGATGGGGATCGTCTCTTGCTCCCCTGTGTTCACGTCCTTCAAGTGCAAAGACGTGACGGAACCCTCTCCGTTGACGGCGGTTACAGTCGAGTCCCAACGAAAGCCGATCTTCTCGTTCGCGAACGCCCTGTCCTGCATGATCTTCGACGCACGCAGTTCTTTGCGTCGGTGTATCAATGTCACGTTGGTAGCGAACCTCGTCAAGAAGATCGCTTCTTCGAGAGCCGAGTCACCCCCACCCACAACCGCGATAGTGCGGTCGCGGAAGAAGAAGCCGTCGCAAGTCGCGCAAGTGGATACTCCGTGCCCGAGGAGTCGGTCCTCACCGGGTACGCCGAGCATCAACGACCGTGCGCCCGTCGCCACGATCAAGGCACGTGCCTCCACGTCGGGCTCGGCATGCGACTCGTCCCACCAGACCTTGAAAGGTCGTTTCGAGAGATCAACCCGTCTGGCCTTTCGCGTGACGAACTCAGCGCCGAAGCGCGCCGCCTGATCGCGGAAGCGTTGCATTAGCTCGGGCCCGAGGATGCCGTCTACGAAACCGGGGTAATTCTCGACTTCCGTGGTGAGCATCAGCTGCCCCCCCGGCTGGTCGCTAGTCGATGAGGGCTCGCCTTCCACGACGAACGGTCTGAGATTGGCGCGTGCGGTGTAGACGGCGGCCGTCAGCCCGGCGGGCCCAGATCCGAGGATCACGACGTCGCGGGGCTGCCCCATGTCACGCGCTTTCGGTGTCTTCGGAGCTTCGGCGCGACCATGCAAAGAAGCCGACCGCGCAGAACAGTGCACCGACCAACATGTCGGACGCCCATACGCGCCCATCGAACACATAGACGGTGAGCAACCGGATCAGCGCTACTGAGAGGACGACGCCTATCACTAGCAGCATCGTCGAAACGATGATTCCAAAGACTGCTGCGCGCCCGACGATCAGGAGCGGGCGGATGACTCGATCGTGTACCGTCGCCACCGCGTCTTCGATCGTGTCTGCAACGGCGGCGGGCCAATTCTCCCCGGCCAACGACTCGGTTAGTCCCTTGGTTCTCGGAGATTCGGCCGTCGCAACGGCAGGTTCTCTTGCTGTGCGACGTTGAACGGCGCTTTCGCCGGTGGGTCCTCCAGCCGCCCGTTCAGCGCCTGTCAAAGACCGGTCGCCCGAACCCGTGGGTTCGCCCGACGAAGCTTGCCGGTCGGTCGAACCCTCGACCGAGGACCGCTCTGTTGGCTCTCCGTCCCGCTCGTCCACGAGTTGGAGGCTAGTCGGGTGGGTGGCTCTCACCGACTGAGGCGGCTGCTAACGAGTCATTCAGGCTTCGTCCTCGCGACTAAATCGACCTACAACCGGGGCCAGACGCGCCGGCACACAGAGGAGCCCGGTTCGAAGACGCGCCCGCACAAAGAGGAGCACTGGTCCAAAGAGGAACCGGCACGAATAGGAGCCGGGTTGAACGCCCCGAAGAGCTGAAGGGTGGGGTTGGTCCCGTTCAGGTCGCGACTTCGAAGGCCAGCCCCACTGTCCCGGGGCCAGCGTGACTTCCCACGACGGGGCCGAGCTCGCTCACCACCATGGGGTGGTCCGGACTCACCTCGCTCACCTGATCGAGCAGATCGCCCAAGTCGTCCGCGGCGCCTCCCACCACGGCTAGGCGCTCGAGATGCCCTGCTCGAAGGGCTTTCTCAGCCAGGTAATTGAGCGAACGAGCTCTTGTTCGTTGTTTGGACTCGACCTCCACGAGACCGTCGCGTACCTCGATGACGGGCTTGATCGACAACAGGGACCCGACGAGATGCGCAGCGCCTCCGATCCGTCCGCCGCGCTTCAAATGGTCCAACGCACCGAGGACTCCGTAAACGGATGTCCGGGCACGCAGAGACTCGAGCGAGGTCACGATGTCGTCCAAGCCGGTACCGGCTTCTGCCATGTCGGTCGCGGCGAGAACCATGAGGCCCTCTCCCATTGTCACAGAGAGCGTGTCGAAGACTTGGACCGGAACGCGTTTCTCGAGACCCTCCGTCGCTGTGCAGGCTGCCTGATACGTGGCGGACAGCCTGGAGGAGATGCAGATGCAAACGACGCCCTCAGCTCCCTGGTCAGCCGCTTCCTCGAAGACCTGCTGAAACGATCCTGGCGACGGAGCCGCCGTTTCAGGCACATGGGGACCGGTGACAACTCGGTCCCAAAACTCCTTTCCCGACAGCTCTGTTCGATCGATGAACTCTTCATCGCCGAAGCGAATTCGCAACGGAACCACACAGACGCCGCGCTCCTCCGCCATTTCCGGGGTCAGGTCGCATGCGCTATCGGTCACAACCCGGATACCGGGCATCGATTCCCCACTTTCCTGCCGCCTGGCTCGTCGGTTCGGTCGGCACGAGTTCTGTCCCTACACGTCTTTATGCGGGCTTGCTTCTTGCAGGCTTGGTTTATGCGGACCTGCAGTCGTTCACTCCACCTTCGTTCAGCTCACTCCCGGTGAAGATGATT
>DASPVS010000303.1:0-2337 GCA_035622235.1 Acidimicrobiales bacterium
GCCCGGATTCGAGGGCGCCGGACCCGCCGTCGAAGTCGCCGAAAGAGGTCTCTTCGTCGGCCGCGTCAAAGAGTTGTTGCAGCGATCTCCTTTGGCTTCGGTCCCCGCTGACGTTCCCACCTGGGCTCAGCGTGCCGCCGACATGGGTCGGGTCATGCAGGGGCTGCTGAGGCCACGCGCAACCCGACAACCTCCCGAAGCTTGGCAGCGTGCCGAAGCTGGGCAGCGTGCCGAAGCCGGACAGCCTTGGGAGGCTGCGCAGCGTGCCGAACCCGGACGCCGTACCGAAGCCGGACTGCCGGTGAAAGGAGGAAGGCCGACCGCGGGAGGCACGCCTCCCGAAGCCGCACTGCCAGTGACCGGACTGCCAGTGACCGGAATGCCAGTGAAAGGAGGACGGCCTACGCCCCAGGAACCGTCCAACCACAAGCCGGCGACCGACGATGAGGGCTCGTTTCAAAGTGCCGGTGTGACTGAGCGTGAGCACCCGACGCGAGGCTCGGAAGCCGCTGTAAAGGCGGTGGTTACGGAAAGTCACACACCGCGGCTGCCGCGACAAATACAGGCGTTCATCCCGTAGACTTTGGGGACCGGGCGGATCAAGAGGCCAGATCTCGCGCCGGTGGAGCGCGAAGCGATCGTGTGGCTGCCGTTCAGGCGAAGGGCGTCTGGTTCAAATCCCAAGGCTCATGTGACAGTACGCGAGTGACAGTTTCCACAACGACATGATCCGAACGACAGTTATCCGAATGACACTTGCCAAAACGACATTGCTCAAATGACGGTCCGTGAACTTCTATCTCTGATTTGGCGTGGGCGGTGGATCGTAGTCGCCAGCGTCGTCGTGGCCCTCGTTGCAGGCGTCATCTATGTGAAGGCGCGCACACAGACGTACCAGTCGTCCGCGGTGGTGGAGCTTCAAGGGCTTCAGATCGATGGTGCGAGCAACGGGGCGACCACGGTCACCGCGCCTCCCGCGCTCGACGATCCTGAAGCCCTTTTCTCGACCACACCTGTGACCTCAGCGGCGGCTCACATCTTGCACGTGTCCGACCCGGGTTCGCTCTCGGGTCAGGTGACTGCCGGGCTCGATCCAACCGGCACGCAGCTGACGATCACGAGCTCGAGTGGAAACCCCCTGCACGCAAGTCAGGTTGCGAACGCCTTTGCCGATGCGTTCCTGTTGGCGGTCCACTCGACGGTTCAAGATTCGGTGAACAGCATCCAGGCACAGATCGGCTCCTTGAGCTCCAACATCAATCAACTTCAGCAAAACGAGCGAAACGGAGATCCCTCGGCTGCCGCTGAGTTGACGGCTGCGAGTACCGAGCTGACCAATCTCTACGGCCAGAAGACCGCCCTGGAGGTCGAAGGTCCGACCTTTGCTCAGGTACTGCACCGGGCGCCGATTCCGTCAGCTTCTGCGGGTCTGTCCGCAAAGAAGGTCGGGTTGCTCGCGGGATTGGTCGGGTTGATCGCCGGCTGCGGTATAGCGCTCGCCAGAGGACAACTCGATACACGGCTCCGGTCGCGTCCCGAGCTTGAGGAGGTTGCAGGCTTCCCGATCCTTGCCGAGCTCCCACTCGACAAGCAGTCACGGCTGGCCAAAGGGAAGATGGACCCGCCCGGTCCCGCGCTCGGCGAGGCTCTACGAGAACTTCGGACGACCTTGCAGGTCGCTTTGGAGGACAAACCCTGTCCTGTGGTCCTCGTAACGAGCCCCTCTCCGGGAGACGGGAAGACGATGGTCGTCGCGAACCTTGCCGTCGCCTGGGCTTCGAGCGGTCGGCGCGTCGTGGTGGTCTCCGGAGACCTCCGTAGGCCCGAAGTGGAGAACACGTTGGGCATCTCGATGAACGGGGTGGGCCTCACTGATCTGGCTGCCCTCGATCGCCGCGACTCCGATTCGACCGACCCCTGGCCCTTGTCGCCGGGAGCGAAGGACGAATCCTCGCGTAACGACCAAGAGGCCCGCCCTCTACCCGACCGAAGCGCCGTCGCTGGAGCGCTCGTGCCAACCGATGTCGTGGGTCTTGCCGTCCTCCCGTGCGGCGGCCCAGCGTCGAATCCGAGCGAGCTGCTCGGGAGTCCGGCGATGCACGCTGTGATGGACCGGCTCGTCGGCCTTGCGGACCTAGTCATTCTCGACACGCCTCCGGTCCTCGCGGTGGCCGATGCAGCAGAGCTGGCTCGCCAGGTCGACGGGGTCGTGCTCGTAGCGTCCGAAGGGAAGACCTCCCGAGAAGAGGTCGAGCAGGCGATGACCCGGCTGAACGCCGTCAGGGCGCATGTGCTGGGCGTCGTTCTCAACCGGGTCCGCCGCGCACCGACCACTGC
>DASPVS010000304.1:0-2480 GCA_035622235.1 Acidimicrobiales bacterium
GGTGACTCTCGTCGACCTGACCAACTTCGTTGAGAGTCGTCATCAACGCGTTCCACTGGCCGTCTGCTGAGGTCGCAGCCGCAGCGAGGGGTTCAGCCTTGGTGAGATCGATCGTGGATGTTTGCAGGTCCCGACTCTTGATCGCCGGGGTAGGGGCGTTCTTCGACGCTTCGTAGGCCGCGATCGCCAGATGCACCTTCGCACAGGCTTCGCGGGCCAGGGCTGTTCCGGACTGGGTACTGCACGCCGAGACGCCGAGACCCGAAACCGTGATCGCCGTAAGGACCACAAGCGCCCGCAGGCTCACCCCGACTACCCGAGCCAGCTACCCGCGGCTTCCAGAAGGAAGCGGCTCACCGCAAGACTGCGATCGAACACCTCACAGAGCAGTTCCTCGCCGGCCAACACCTTGGCCAGGGAGACCTGGTGCTTTGCCAGGACATTCAAACGGCGCTCTGGTCCGTCGGTCGGCGAGGCGAAGGAATCGATGGCTGACACCTCGAGGGGCAGTTCGATGCCTCCGATACCGGCCAGGTCGATCGCAAGTCGGAGCAGGTCGGGTCCATTGGGGAGCGGAGGCAGTGCCCAGGTAAACGTCAGGGGAAAGTGATAGTCGTCACTTGGCTCCTCGTCTTCGGCGAGGGCGAGCACGGCGTCCTCGAACGACAGGAGTACGCGAGGATCCACCTCGAGCGCCAGGTGGAGATCGAGGGGTCCGCCACATCCCTCCTCGGGATGCAGGTCGACCTCCCACACTTGTCGGAGCGAATAGGTCTCAACGAAGTGTCTCTCGTCGTGGACGTGGAACCCGTGGTCGACAGAGTGGTCCTTCAGGTCTGCCACGTAGCCGGCAACGTCGATGGCCGCCACAACGGGCGAGCCTAGTGGGCCTCCAGATGGACTTTTCGGGCCGCTATGGTCACTCTGTGGACGACTTGTCCCTGGTGGAGGTGTTGTTCCACGCCTCTCGAGCGGCGCGTGAGGCGCTCGACGGGCTTGATGACTGGGGACCCAACGGAGAGCGTCCCGGCCAGTATCGGCTCGACGTCGCGGCGGATAATGCCGCGGTCGCCGTCTTGAGCGAGGCCGGTCTCTCCGTCCTGTCCGAGGAGTCCGGGAGAACCGAAGCCGCGTTGCCGCTCCTGGCGGTGCTGGACCCGATCGACGGCTCGACCAACGCACATCGTGGGATCGCCGCCTATTCGACGAGCATCTGTGTGTTCGACGAGCTCGGCCCTCGAGTTGGGACCGTGGTGAACCATCTGACGGGTACCCGCTACCACGCGATCCGAACCGTCGGAGCGTGGCGCGACGGAGAGGTCCTGTCGCCGTCTAGGTGCCAGAACCTCGAGCGCGCCATCATCAGCCTCTCCGGACTCGTTCCCGGGCTGGCTGCCTGGCAGTACCGGACGCTGGGCTGCGCCTCACTCGAACTGTGCGCCGTTGCCGAGGGGAGCTTGGATGGTTTCCTTCTCGGTCGGGGGATCACCCTGCAACCCTGGGATTACCTCGCCGGCCTGCTTTTGTGCGCGGAGGCCGGTGCGGCAACCGCGGAGCTGGATGGGCAAGACCCGTGGGTCGCCGAATCGGTTCCAAGACGCCCAGCGGCGGCCTCGACCCAGGATCTTCTCACGTCGCTCCTGTCGGCCTCCCGTCGGTAGCGGCTCCCCGTAAACCGCGCTGGGCAAGTGCATACCGTGCGGCACCGACGCCCGCGCGGCGGCCGAACACCGCACCGCTCGTGAGCCCTGCGCCTCCCGGATAGTTGAAGTAGAAGAGCCCGCCGACGATCTCGCCTGCGGCGAAGAGACCCGGAATGGACTCTCCATAGACGTCGATCACCGAGGCGGCGGGACTAATGCGCACGCCCCCGAAGGTGAACGTGATCCCGCACGTGACCATGTACGCCTCGAACGGGGGCTGGTCGATCGGGTTGGCCCAGTTCGACTTGGGAGGATCGAGGCCGACGGTGTTGCGGCCGTCGCGGACGTTTGGTTCGAACGGTACCTCGAGAGCGACGCTCGAGTTGAACTCGCTGATGGTCCGAAGGGCGGCACGGGCGTCGACCCCTTCGAGTTTGCCGGCCAGGTCTTCAAGACTCTCTGCCCGGACGCACGTCATCTCGCGGATCCGGTACTCGTGTCGAAGCAGATCCGAGACCTTGGAGTCGAAGATCTGCCAGGCGAAGTGACCGGGCTGTTCGAGGATCCGGCGTCCGTACTTGGCGTAGGTGAAGTTTCGGAAGTCCGCGCCCTCGTCCACGAAGCGCTGGCCGTTCGCGTTGACCATGATGCCGAGCGGATAGCTGTGTTTCTGGAACCCGTCTCCGACCGCAAGGTCGCCGAACTCCGGGGCGTTCATATCCCAGGCAACGGCATGGCACCCCGACCAGTGGCCGGCCGGACTCGCACCGATCTCGAGTGCCATCCGTATGCCGTCGCCCAGGTTGAATGGCGTGCCACGGACCTTTGCAAGGTCCC
>DASPVS010000305.1:0-4570 GCA_035622235.1 Acidimicrobiales bacterium
GGAGTTCGGCAGGCTGTCCGATCAGACGTCCAGTCAGAACTCCCACTCGACGAACTATCGCTCGACGACCTGTCGCTCGATGAATTCCCTCCAGACGAACTATCCCTCGACGACCTGTCGCTCGATGAATTCCCTCCAGACGAATTCGCTTCAGACGAAGTCCCACCGAAACAATGTCCGTCGGACATCGGAATCGCAGCCGGATACTCGAAGAGAGCCTGAATCGGAGAGGGAGTCACGTAATCGAAGTTGCCGTCGAGAACGACGGCATCCGGCAGAGAACCATCAGGAAGGGCCGCGAACGCTCGCGAAGCCGCAATCCTCAGCGCGGCAGTCATCCCCAACTGATCGCACTCGGCCGGCGATGCGTGACCGACGGCCCACGCGGCGCACCAGTTTGCGACCCTGTTGAACAGGCGTTCGCGCAGGTCCTCGGGGAGCATCTTGGAATCCCTCAGTCCGTGTGGCCTCCGTTTACCGGACGAAGTCGGATCGGCGACGACCGCCACACCTACCGTGAGCGGACCAGCCCACGCGCCCCTGCCCACTTCGTCAACCCCTGCAACGACCCGGTGGCCCTCGTTCCACAGCTCGCGCTCGTGTCGCAACTTGGGAGGTGCGGAACGTGGTCCGGTGGCCGGGAACGCAGGCCCGATCGATCGTTGTCTCCCCGGCAGGGACTCTGTCTCGGGCAGGGACTGTGTCTCGGGCAGGGCCTGTGTCTCGGGCAGGGGCTGTGTCTCGGGCAGGGGCTGAGTCTCGGGCAGGGACTGTGTCTCGGGCGGGAGTTGTTGCTTTCCCAGAGGATGGAGAGAGTGCTTGCGAGAAAGCCGCGCGCTGCACATCATGGTGACGGAATGCACATGGTCGAAGAGCGGGGGAATCTAGCTATCGGAACGTCGGTGGACGTTCGGAACCGGTACCTGGGCTCGTGGGTTCGAGGTTTCGAGATCGCCGAGGTGATTGACGGGGGATACCGGATCTTGAGGCTTTCGGACCACACGCTTCTTCCTGACGTGTTCGACGCAGAAGACGTCAGAGTCCACCGGCGGAACTCGGGCTTTTGGTGGCATTGACCGGTCCTCGGGCATGTTTGATACACGAGGAACCTTTGACTGATGAAACTGGTTTGCCTCACGCGCCTTCGATGGCAGAGAGGAACTCCTCGACCGGCATCGCCATCAACGTCTTGGTCTTGAGCGTCCCTCGCGCCCCCAAGGCGACGGCGACGCGGGCGATGGTCTGTTCGTCAGGAGCTTCGAGGATCGTCGCGAAGTCGTACTGACCGAGCAGTGCCCACTGCGAGACGACTCGCGCACCCATCGACGACACCTCTTCGTTCACCTGTTGGATTCGTCGGGGGTTCTCCCTCAGGGTGGCCATCCCGTCAGGCCCCACAGTGGACAGCATCAAGAAGGTCGGCATCGGACCGAACGCTATCGCGAGGGGGTCCCGGGCGGCTGCTCCACGCGAGCTACGACATCCAGCTCATCGTCGTCAGGCCGGTTGCTCAAAAAGGCGTCGATCATCTCCTTGGCGACCTCGCTCGAGCTCAGGCGGAGACCGATCGCAAGGACGTTTGCGTCGTTCCACCTCCGTGCCCCCGCCGCGGTCGCGGCATCGGTGCAGAGCGCTGCCCGCACGCCCGGGACCTTGTTGGCGGCGATGGACACGCCTGTCCCCGTCCAACAGCACACCACTCCGCGTTCAGCTCTGAAAGATGCGACAGCCTCCCCCACTGCCCTTCCGACCTCGGGCCACTGCGCTCCGCCTGCGACGCGCTCGACGGAATGGCCCTGGCGCTTCAGCTCGGCGATCACTTCGTCGGTGACGTCGTTCTCCATATCCGTGCCAAAGACGATGCGCACCACCGGCGACGCTAGCCGAGCAACGCGCATAGCCTCCTTCCTATGTCCAGGCGTCGCGTCGCAATAGTCCCTCACACCCACTGGGACAGGGAGTGGTACGAGCCCTACCAGGCTTTCCGGCTGCGGCTACTGCGGCTTCTCGATGGGCTGATTCCGATGCTGGAGAGAGACCCGTCGTACGCGAGGTTCCTTCTCGATGGGCAGATGGCGGTCATCGACGACTATCTCGAAGTGCGGCCGGAGAACGAAGAGCGGATCCGTGCCCTCGCGGCGTCCGGGCGACTCCAGATGGGCCCTTGGTACGTGCTCATGGACGAGTTCCTCGTCTCGGGAGAGACGATCATCCGTGATCTTCAGCTCGGACTGCGCCGTGCGGCCAAGTTCGGCGGCGCCATGGACGTCGGGTACCTCCCGGACATGTTCGGCCACATCGCGCAGATGCCGCAGATCCTGAAGCTTGCGGGACTCGACCACGCAGTCGTTTGGCGAGGCGTTCCGTCGGCAGTCGACAAGGACGCTTTCTGGTGGGAGGCGCCGGACGGGTCGACCGTGCGGGCCGAGTACCTCCCTACGGGCTACGGAAACGGTGCCGCCGTGCCCGACGACGCGAAAGCGCTAGTTAAACGACTCTCCGATCACGAGAAGGAACTGGAGCCTTTCCTCGTCGGCGCCCTTCTCTTCATGAACGGCACCGATCATCAACTTCCCCAACCTTGGTTGGGTCGCGTCGTGGCCGAGGCGAACGACCTGCAGGACGATCTCTCGATCGAGATCACGTCGCTCCCGGAATACCTGCGCACGGCCTCGACGGTCGATCTTCCGACGTGGCGCGGCGAGCTCCGGTCGGGTTACCGCGCAAACGTGTTGATGGGCGTCGCCTCCAACCGGGTCGACGTGAAGAAAGCGGCAGCGATCACAGAACGCGCTCTCGAGCGTCGCGCGGAGCCCTACTGCTCCTTGTTCCTTCCGCCAGATAAATGGCCGGCACGGCTGCTGGAGCTTGCTTGGACCGAAGTCGTGAGGAACGCTGCACACGACTCGATCTGCGCGTGCTCGGTTGACGACGTGGTGGACGCGGTTTTAACCAGGTTCGCAACGGCGCGACAGATCGCGGAGGGTCTCGCAGACGAGGCATTGGCGAGCTTCGGCAAGTCGCTCGCCGAAACTGGCCCGACGGTCGTGAATCCCTCATCCCGAGCGAGGTCAGGGCTCGTAGAGGTCGTGCTACCGGGAGATCTGCCGCCTCCAGGCACCCAAGAACTGGGGGAGGAAGCAGGCGCATTCGGAATCCCGCGAGGGCTCGGCTCGATGACGCTCGATGCCGCGACCGTGCGAACGATGCTCACGCTGCTTCCCAATGCGAGTCAAATAGACGCCCATACCTGGATTCAGGACGTGCGCGTCGAAGAGGACGACACCGGCATCGACGTCACGATCGCGTTCGGGCCCGAAGAGCGTTTCGACGTCCCGATAGCTTCTGTGAAACAAGACCTCTACACGAGACTCGGTGCGCGACCCGATACCGCGGTGCGGGTTCGGATCGACCAACCTCCGGCGCGGAGGGTGCTCGCTCTGGTAGAGGAAGTGCCCGGATTCGGCTGGTCCGCACTGAAGAGCGCAGAAGCGAAGCATCCGGTCTCTGTCACTTCTTCGGGTGCCGTGCTCTCGAACGGACTCGTCACGGTCGACATCGATCCGAACGACGGCACCTTCGCGGTCGACGGCATCCCGGGATACGGGCGACTGGTCGACGGCGGGGACCACGGGGACTCGTACAACTACTCCCCGCCCGCGAACGATCAGATCGTCGACACGCCTGATTCCGTGTCGGTCGAAGTGACCGAAGCCGGTCCGCTGCGCGCCAGAGCCATCATCACTTCGGTCTACACGTGGCCCGAACGGGTGGACGGGCGCACCCGTTCGCGCATCGGATCGCAAGAGGTCACGATCTCGACGACGATCGAGTTACGTGCGGACGACCGTCTCGTCCGGGTTGTCACGAAGTTCGTGAACCCCAGCTTGGATCACCGATTGAGGGTGCACCTGCCTTTGCCGCATCCAGCCAAAGAGTCAGAAGCGGAATGCGCGTTCGCAATCGTTCGGCGCGGCCTCGAGGCAGAGGGGCGCCCCGACGAGTTCGGGCTGCCTACATTCCCGAGCCGACGATTCGTTTCTGCGGGAGGCCTCACGGTCGCGCACGAAGGACTCCTCGAATACGAGTTGGTCGACATCGACGACGCGGATGCCGGGAAGGGTGCAAAGGAGATTGCGATCACGCTGCTTCGATCGACGGGAATGCTTTCGCGTCTCGGCATGATCTACAGACCACTGCCGGCGGGGCCCCTTACCCCAGTACATGGCCTTCAGCTCCAAGGTCGTGAGATCGAGGCCAGATACGCGTTTGTCGTTGGGGAAAACGATCCGTACGCGACAGCCGACGACGCGTTCCTTCCACTCGAAGTGGTGCATTCGCTCGGCTCGGGCACCCGACCGTCTTCCGGGTCTGCTCTGGAGATCGACGGAGCGGAAGCTTCCGCTGTTCGGAGGGAAGCAGGCGTCCTCGAAGTGCGGGTGTTCAACCCTCATGATCGCCGGGCTCAGGTTCGCATCGGCAACCGTCAAGGTTGGCTCGTAGATCTGAAAGGTCGACCTCTCGTATCCGTCGAGGGCGGCTTCGAACTAAGGCCTTTCGGAATCGCCAC
>DASPVS010000306.1:0-5217 GCA_035622235.1 Acidimicrobiales bacterium
CAGATCCCTTGACTCTGTGCTTTCTTGTCACATCGCCATCCCGAGCACAAGGCCCGCGAACTTGGAGGCTAGTAAGTTCATCGGGAGTTCGTGTGACGTTCACGCTCCGGTAAGACTGGGCGCGAGCTAAAGGTCCAAACTTTTGACTCGAATTCTCACTGGATGGCAGTTTGTCGAAATTGATGTTTGCATGTGCTAACGACTGACCGGAATTTCCGAGGAACCGAGTCGTCACGGAACGATCATCCACACCCGCTCTGTGTGGCCCTTCCGGCTCCTTTTGATTGCACGGGCAACCAAGTGGGAAATCTGTACTGTCCTTCTCGGCAAACGGGTCTCGAGGAGTCAGCGTCCGCGACCCCGGCGACTGGCTACGGGAGCGTCGTTGGGGTACCTGCCAAGGCGAACAACGGAAGCTAAAGCTCGGGTGTCGGCGCGCTGCCGGCGACCTTCCATTCGGGCTTGCGAAGCCGATCCATGAGAAGGGGCGGGACGATCCCGATCACGAGGATCCCTCCGAAGACGAGCAGGCCGTATACCAGCCAGTTCGAGTGACCGAACTGCGACGGGGGGATGAAGCCGATGACCAAAGCGGTCACCGATGACAGGGCGCCGACGAGACAGAGGACGAAGAGAGCCGGTGCGCGGTACCCGCGGGTGTGATCGGGCTGCTTCCGACGCAAGCTGACCGCTGCGATGAACATCAGCACGTACATGATGAGATAGACCTGCGTTGCCATGACGGCGAATATCCAGTAGTCACGGGATACGTCCGGTACGAACGCATAGAGCAAGGCGATGACCGTGATCACGATTGCCTGTGCGCTCAAGATGCGCATCTCGATCCCTTTATCGTTCACTTTCTGGAAGAAGGGAGGCAGAAAGCCCTGTTCGCGCCCGATCCGGAGCAGCCCCTCAGACGGCCCGTCGAGCCAGGCAATCATTCCTGCGAGCGCCCCGATCGCAAGAGCGATCGCGATTATTGGCACTGCGAAGCCGATTCCGAAATGTGTAAAAAGACTGTTGAAGGCTTGCATGACGCCTGCCGTGAAGCTGATCTTCTGCTCGGGGATCACCCAAGCGATCGCCAGCGTGGGGAGGACGAAGACGGCGAGCACGAGGGCCATGGCGAGGAAGATGGACTTGGGGAATTCGCGGGCGGGGTTGCGGAGGTCGTCCACGTGCACGGCGTTCACCTCGATACCGGCGTAGGTGAAGAAGCTGTTGACGACCAAGACGACACTGGCGATCCCCGTCCACGCCGGCAGAATGTGGTGCGCGTTCAGCGGGGCGGCCGAGTGGTTTCCCTGGAGCAGGTAGGCAATGCCGAGGGCGACGAGGATCGCCCCCGGGATCAGGGTCCCGACGAGCGTCCCGCTCGAGGAGAGCTTTGCCACGAGTCCGACTCCCCGCGAGGAAATGAGCACACCACCCCAGAACAGGACGATGATGACGACGGCGTTGTAGACGCCGTTGGAGGCCAGATTCGGATCGGTGACGTAGGCAAGCGTCCCGGCGACGTAAGCGAGCAAGGCGGGGTAATAGAAGATCGTTTGGGCAAACTCGCACCAGACGGCCAGAAGCCCCATCGGGGCAGACACACCTTCTCGCACCCAGTTGTAGACGCCTCCCTGCCAGCCCGAAGCCAACTCCGCGGCGACCAAGGAGACGGGCACCAAGAACACGAATGCAGGAAGGACGTACAGGAACACCGAAGCGAGACCGAAGACCGACGTGGCTGGTGTGGACCCGAGATAGCCGACGGAACCCACCGTCATCATCGCCAACACCGTCCAAGAGATGTAGCGCCGAGAAGGAACCTGGGCCGTCCCGAGGGTCACGCGAGTCGGCCGTTGGGCGGAGGTGCCGTCCTCGGCAATTGTTGAACGCGGCAGACGGCGTCTTCGTCGCCACATCGCCTACGGACCCACCTCTTCTCCTTGATCTATCGACACGCTACGTGGGGCAAATCACTGACACAGCAACAAAGATCTCAGTCAAAGTGCTCAAGGGCCAAGGCGAGCGTCTGCAAACGTTTCTCCCACGGTTTAGAGAGGCCCCGCCGCGAGCCGCTCGTCTGCGCGAATCAGGTGCATGACAGCATTGATTAAGGCCAAGTGCGAGAAAGCTTGGGGGAAGTTTCCGAGGTGTCGACCGCTGTGGGGTTCGATCTCCTCGGCGAAGAGATTGAGCGGGCTCGAATGCGATAGCAAGTTCTCACAAAGGGTCCGAGCCCTTTCAACTTCGCCTATCTCTGCAAGGGCGGAGACCAACCAGAACGAACAAATCGTGAACGCTCCTTCCTCACCGCTGAATCCGTCCTCCGTATCTTCGACTCGGTAGCGCAACACCAACTCGTCCTGGGTGAGTTCATCTGCGATCGCGAGCACGGTGGCTCGAACCCGGGCATCTTCGGGTGGCAGGAAGCCGAGGAGAGGGATCAACAAGAGGGAAGCATCGAGAACGCTCGATCCGTAGCGTTGACAGAAGACCCCGCGCTCGTCGGTTGCGTTCGCACAGATGTCGGCGTGCATCTCGTCGGCAGCCTTTCGCCACTGGATTTCCGTCTCTTTGTCGCCTCTAAGGCTTGCGAGCCTCGCACCACGATCTGCGGCAACCCAACAGAACACCTTCGAAGATGTGAAGTGCTGCGGTGGACCACGGACCTCCCATATTCCTTGATCGGGGTCACGCCAATGCGCAAGAGCGCTCTCCACCTGGTGCTTGAGCATCGACCATCTCCTATCGTCGAGACTCTCGCCCGACCGGACGTGCAGGTATGCAGAATCGAGCAGCACCCCCCAAGCGTCGTGTTGGCGCTGATCCCACGCCGCGTTGCCGATTCGTACAGGCGTGGCTCCTTCGTAGCCGGACAGATGATCCAACGTGGTTTCCTCGAGCTGCCTCTCTCCGCCAATCCCGTACATGATCTGGAGATTGAGATCGGAGTCGGCGAGGTCGCTGAGGAAGTAAAAGAAGTCGTCTGCTTCCTTGTTGAATCCGAGCGTGTAGAGGCCCCCCAGCATGAACGTGGAGTCGCGCAACCATGTGAACCTGTAGTCGAAATTTCGGGTGCCACCGGGAGTCTCGGGTAACGACGAGGTAGCCGCGGCAAGAAGCGCACCCGTCGGCGAGTAGATCAATCCCTTCAAGGTGATGGCAGAGCGTTCTAGATGCACCCGCCACGGATGATCCGGGAAGGTCCCTTCGCTGATCCATTCGTGCCAGAAATCGCCGGTGCGCGACAACCTTTCATGGGCGTCGACGAAGGTCGTCGGAGGATCCGCGTCCTCCCACGACAGTGCACAAAACGCCTGGTCGTTCGCGCGCAGGCGCTTCCTGGCGATTGCCTTTGACCCTTCGAAGCCTACGTTCAGGGAAGTGGTCAGTCGGAGCTGGGCGTCTGATCCGTCGCTTCGGACTTCGGCCTCGTTGTACCCGGGGCCCAAATGTCGCCACTTTCCTCGTGCGCGACCGTAGTCGAATGCTGGTTCGCACTCGAGCTCGAAGTCGATGGTGCCACTGAGGCACCTCACGGTGCGCAACAACACCTTCTCGGCATCGTGATCTGCCGGTACCCTGAGATGCGTTTGCGAACGCCTGGCGGAGTGCCGCCAGGGTCCTATCAAAAGGACATCGCGGACAACGGCCCAACCTGTGGGCGTGGCCCAGGTGGTCTCGAGAACCATGGTGCCCGGCAGATAACGTCGGTCTGCGGGCACAACTACGTCAATTGGTCCGAACCGGAAGCGGCCGGCGCGTCGGTCCAATGCGGAAGCGAAGATGCTCGGTGCGTCCATCCGTGGTAGGCACATCCACTCGACGTTTCCGCTAGGTGCGATCAGAGCACAGACTTCGCAATCCGAGAGAAACCCGTACTCAGCAATTGGAGGAAAAGGGCTCCCACCGGGTGTCGACCTCAACGAGGATGGCCCAAAGACCCTGTGCTCAGGCATTCCAACTCCTCAAATCCATGATGGGCCGTCGGGCAACATGCTTTCCGTAATGAGTGAATTGAGTCCCCGTCCAAGTGGGCTAGTCAAGGATGCCGCATCTTGAATGAGCCTTCGAAGGCCACCGAACGTTCGCCAAATACTGTTCCAGCTTTGGTCGCGCCACGAGCCGTAAGAGTCAGACGCTCTGGAAGACTGAGGTCATGGAAGCGGTTTCGATTTCCGGCTTGCAGGGCACGGGCAAGACCACCTTGGCCCGGGCGCTCGGAATTGCAATGGACGCAGCGGTGTTTTCGAGAGATCCGATTATGGATGTACTCCAGGCGGGCGGGGTACCGATGGAACCCGATGCCGAAAGTCGGATCAAGAGCTATCCAGAGTTGGGTTATGACCTCTTGACGGCTCTCCTGCGGACGCAGCTCGAACTCGGCCACGCTGTCGTGCTCGAGTGCGTGGTCGAACCGAAGGTCCGGGAACAATGGAAGCAGGTCGCAGAAGGCGCTGGCTCCCATTTTTGGATCGTCGACACCATATGTTCCGATCCAGAGATTCATCGCGAGCGTTTCCAGAACCGTGGGAGAACCCGGCGCGGGGACTGGTGCCTTCCGTGGGAAACGGTGGAGAGGTATCGGACCGGGTTTCAGCCCCACCCACAGGCCGCTTACGTTGCTGATGCTGTGCGACCAGTAGGGGAGAACGTCGCTGCAATCCTTCGGATCGTGGAAGGGACCATCTGACACTCCTGGATGGCGCGACGGGGTGTGGTCAGGACAACTGGGACGAGGACCTGGCGTGGACGGTGTCGTGGATGAGCATGAGCCGCATCGACCAGTACCCGGGGCGCGACTCGGGAAGCTCGTGCCGCGTCCAGAAGAAACCGGTCAATGTGACGACGGCGGCGGCGAGCCAGATAATCAATCCCACGGCAAGGACTAACGGCGTGGACCCCGACAACGTCACAATGAGGCCAGCGATGGCGACGGCCAGCCCGAGGTAGCCAACGCGGAGGGCCCAGACTGCCAATCTCCAATGTCCGTTGCGCTGCAACTCCGGAGGTTCTTCCATGCGGATGAATTATAAATGCCCCGACCGAGGACCATGTCCATGACAGGCGTCACGTCGTAGGCTCATCTCACCTGCGTGCGTGCGTGCGTGCGGGCAGGACAGGACAGCCCTTCCTCTCACTTCGCGGGCAAGGAGGGACGCCATGTCACGAATCAAGAACCTGTCCCGGACGTGATGGTTCATCGCTGGATCGGCGATC
>DASPVS010000307.1:0-3305 GCA_035622235.1 Acidimicrobiales bacterium
CTGGACCCGCACCCGCAGTACGCCTGGATCCGGGCGAACCGGCCGATTTTCTGGGATGAGTCCCACGAGCTATGGGTGCTCACTCGTCACGCCGACATCACCTACGTATCGACTCATCCTGAGCTGTTTTGCTCCGGACGAGGCATCCGGCCAACGCAGTCGGTCGATCTCTCATTGGTCGGACTCGACGGTGAGCGCCACCTACGGCAGAGGCGCCTCGTGAACAAAGGCTTCTCGCCGAGGATGATCCGGGCCATGGAGGATCGGGTCCGCCAGGTCGTGACGGAGGTGCTGGACTCCATCGCACCCGATGGCGGTTGTGACTTTGTGGCGGATGTGGCTGTACCTGTTCCGCTGGTGGTCATCGCTGAACTCATGGGGCTGCCCACAGAGGACCGCGCTCTGCTCGGAACGTGGTCTGATCGGATGATGGCCGGCGAAGGGCGGGCAGATCTCAACGATCCGATGCTGATCGACGCCGGCAATGCGTTCGGGGAGTATGTCGCCTACCTGGCCGAGCTCATCGAACATCGGCGTAAGGCCTTCCGCAGCGGTTCCGAGGTGCCCGACGACATCATTAGCATCCTCGTGGCTGCAGACGAGCAAGGGGTCTTGGAGTCCCATGACGAGCTAACCCACGATGAGCTCACGATGTTTCTCGTCGTCCTTCTCGTTGCGGGCAACGAGACGACGAGAAATGCCATCGCCGGTGGGATGTGGGCGCTCAGTCAGTTCCCTGACCAATGGAGTCGGCTGTGCGAGGAGCCGGCTCTGTTCAAGACCATGGCCGACGAGATCTGCCGGTATGTCAGCCCGGTCATCAGCTTCGCCCGTACGACTACAGCCCCCGTGGTACTTCATGGTCAGCCGCTGGGTGCAGACGAGAAGGTCCTCATGCTGTACCAATCGGCCAACCGAGACGAGGACGTCTTCGACGCGCCCGACGTCCTTCGTCTTGACCGGTCGCCCAACCCTCACCTTGCTTTCGGAATTGGTCCCCATATCTGCTTGGGTGCGAACCTCGCCCGCCTGGAGATCCGGGTCCTCTTCGAAGAGCTCACGCGTCGATTCCCGGAGATTTCGGTCAAGTCGGGTGTAGTTCCCCAATACAACCAACACACTCTCGTCCACTCAATCGAGGAATTACCTGTGGAATACGCGCCTAGTCTTCACTGACCTTGACCTCACCGCCTCATGGCGGTTATCTGCTCAGATACGAATGGCGTTCCTACGACGGTTGCGAGGGCTCCGCCTCGCCCGGGGAGTCTCAAGGCGGTCGGGGACATCGCCGATCACCTTCAGGAGTTTTGGACTTTTTGACCCGCCCCTGGAGCCACGTTGTCCTCCCAGTCTGCGAATGGAAACACATCTCGAACAGAGCAGGGGGGCGCTTCGAGCGGCCAGACCGCCCCGCTGGCGGGCAGGTCTCCACAGCGCCGATTAGGACCGCGTCTACTCACAGCGCTTTTCGGGCCTGTCGCCCTAGGCGCGATCCTGCCCCTGCGCCACTTCGGGCTCGTCGCGAGAGAGCCGGTTTGGTTGTGGATCGTCGTCTTGAGTGTGCTCCCGACTATCAGTGTCCTCTCCGAGGCCCTCGATGCCAAGACGACGAGCGGGCTGCGACTCAACGCTCGTGTCGCATGGCATGCCAGCGTTGTCACCACCGTCATCTATCTGAGCGGCTGGGGACCGGTACTCGTCGGGGCCTTTGCGTTTTCGGCTCTTGAAAACGTCGCACACGATGGATCTCGAACCTGGCGGATTTCTGCCCTCTGGAGCCTCGTTGGGGTCGCGATTGGACAGTTCTTGATCTTCGAAAGCTGGGCACCGTCGTTTCTCTCGGACTCGAGGGCCCAGGCACTCTCCTTGATGGGTGTGGTCGTTTTGATGTTCATGATCCGCATGGCTGGAGCAACGATGGAGCAGAAGGAGGACGCGGAGACCTCCATGCGTGCGAGCGAGAAGCGATTCCGTTCCCTAATCCAGCACTCCAGCGACCTCACTTTGGTTCTCGGAGCGGACAACAAGATCACCTATGCCAGCCCAGCGTCTGGGGACCTCCTCGGCCGTCCGCCGGGTGAGGTCGTCGGGATGACCTCCACTGAGATCCTCCACCCAGATGATCGCGAGCGATTAGCGCGAGAGCTCGGCCCACATCTAAAGAACATGACGGTCAGCGACCCCGTGAGCGTTCGGATGGCACACGCCGACGGGTCCTGGCGCGATCTTGAGGCCGTGATCACAAACCTGTGCGAGGAGCCAACAGTTGGCGGGTACGTGGCTAACTTGCGCGACATAAGCGAACGCAAGCAAGCAGAAGCTCTTCTTGTACATCGGGCCTTACACGATCCATTGACGAATCTGCCAAACCGAACCATGATTCTCGACCGAGCTGAGCAGATGCTTGCCCGGTCGAGGCGTCACTCCCAAATGGTGGCAGCGCTATTCATCGACCTAGATAATTTCAAAGACATAAACGATACCTTCGGTCACGAAGCCGGTGACGAGGTCCTTTGTGCGGTTGCCGAGCGCTTTGTGTCCACGGTCCGGGAAAGCGACAATGTCGGCCGACTGGGCGGCGACGAGTTCGTAGTACTCGCCGAAGGAATATTGCTCGAAGCCGGACCAGAATCGTTGGCCAAGCGCCTACAGGATGTCCTTCGCACGCCAATCCGAGTCGCCCGATGTCCTGGCAGCACCCTCACGATATCGGCCAGCATTGGGATCGCTTCGGGAAGTCGGGCCTCGGCAGCGGACCTCCTTCGTGACGCCGACGCCGCTCTATACCGTGCCAAAGCATCAGGCAAAGATTGCTTTGCCACGTTCGAGCCCAGCACGCAGTCTGCCATTTCCGATCGGTCTTGATCGCAACAGAACCTCGTAGGGTCCGAAAACTCCTTTGGCCCGATCATGCGGCGTGATACTCGTTGACGAGCTCGCCGAGGACACCGCGACGACGGACATTCGCCACCGTCACCGGCTTTGACGGCAACGAGCCCTGAGGCGATCGTGAGCGCAATGCCAGGGCGCGCTGCGGTCGATGCTCGTCATAGTGACGGACGTAGCATTCGAGCATTCGTCGGAGGCGCCGCTCGTTCAAGATGAGGAAGCGGTCAGTGCATTCCGATCGCACCATGCGTATCCAGCCTTCGGACGGTGATCGATATCTGAAAGTCTCGGCTGACGTGCGTATTGAAGCGCCCCAGTCCGAAAGAGGCTTCGTCCTCGGATGCAACCCGGGGACGAGGTCCGAGCAACACCTGATCGCTATCGCTCAGGCCTGCGATACTTGCCTGATCGGCCTC
>DASPVS010000308.1:0-6069 GCA_035622235.1 Acidimicrobiales bacterium
GTCCCCGGGACCGCTGCGATTCGTAGTCGACCAGAGGGGATGTCCGACGTTCACGGCGGACCTGGCAGGCGTGCTGGCAGAGCTGGGCTGCGCGCGGCGGCCCGGCATCTTCCATGTCACCAACGACGGTGTCACGTCCTGGTACGACTTCGCACGGGCGGTGCTCGCCGCGGCCGGCGACGATCCTTCGCGTGTCCAACCGGTTAGGACAGCCGAGCTCGACCCTCCGAGGCCTGCACCGCGCCCAGAGAATTCGCACCTCGACAACGCCGCACTACGGCTCGGCGGGTTCGGCGCGCTTCCGCCCTGGGAGGATGCGCTCGCGCGACTCGTGAAAGCGCTTTCAGACGCCGATCGGGAGGACACGGAGGGTTCGAGCCAACGTTCCAGCCAGGGCTCGAGCCAACGTTCTAGTCAGGATTCGAGCATTCGGGGAAGCTCAGAGAGGAACAGATGAGGGAGCTCACTAGCGCATCGGTGGCTGTGATCGGGGCGGGATACGTCGGCCTGACCACGGCGGCGAGCCTCGCTCATCTCGGTCACCACGTCACATGTGGAGAGCTCGACCCGGTGAAGGTGGAGCGACTTTCGCGCGCCGAGCCGACGATCGTCGAAGAGGGCCTGGACGAGCTCTTGAGAGAAGGGATCGACTCTGGACGGCTCCGCTTCGTACTCGGGGCCACTGCTGCTGTTCCCGGAGCGGAATTCGTTTTTCTGTGCGTGCCTACCCCGCAGGACGCAGACGGCTCCGCGGACGTATCTGCGCTTGAGGCGGTTGCGAAGGAGATCGGCCCGCACCTCGACGACGACGCTGTGGTGATCAACAAGTCGACGGTTCCCGTAGGGTCGACGCTCCTCGTAGAGAGGTTGCTCGGTAGGACCGATCTCGCAGTCGTGTCCAACCCGGAGTTCCTGCGCGAGGGGACCGCAGTCCACGACTGTCTCAACCCCGATCGGATCGTCGTCGGTGGCGACGACCAAGGCGCGGCGGCGCGCGTCGGTTCGCTCTTCGCCGGTACGCGAGCTCCTCTCATAATCACCGACGCTCCAACCGCGGAGACGATCAAATACGCGTCCAACGCATTTCTTGCGTCGAAACTCAGCTTCGTGAACGCAATTGCGAAACTTTGCGAGGTGGTCGGCGCCGATGTCCGTGACGTACTCCTCGGAATGGCATACGACCATCGGATCGGTTTCGAGTACATGCGTCCCGGACCGGGTTGGGGAGGCTCGTGCCTGCCGAAGGACACCAAGGCGCTCGTCTGGATCGCGGAGCAGGCGGGATACGACTTTTCGCTGCTGAAGGGCGTGATCGAGACCAACGAGGCCCAACTTTCGTCGGTGGTCGACAAGATCACGATCGCGGCGGGCGGAACGCTCGAAGGACGGCTGATCGCGGTGTGGGGCCTCACTTTCAAGGCGAGGACCGACGACAGGCGTGACTCGCCCGCCGTTGAGATCGTGCGCCGGCTCCTCGCGAGGGGAGCGAACATAAGAGCCTTCGACCCGACAGTTCACGGGCCGATTCCCGAGTTCTCGGAGAACGTGGAGATCCGCGACGACGCCTACGCCGCATGTGAAGGTGCGTGCGCACTGGTCGTTCTCACCGAATGGGAGGAGCTTCGCTGGCTGGACTTCGCCAAGGTCCACGACCTTCTTGCACAGCCGAACGTGGTCGACACCCGAAATCTCCTGGATCCCTCGTCGATGGGCAGAAGCGGGTTCCGTTACATGGGAATCGGACGTTCGTGACCCCGAGCAGCGGGCGCGTCGTCATCACCGGTGGCGCCGGCTTTCTCGGTTCCCATCTTTGCGAGGCGGTATTGGCCAGGGGCGGTCGCGTCGTGTGCGTGGACGACTTCTCGACCGGCGAGCGCGAGAACGTCGAGCGTCTCGTCGGAAGCTCAGATTTCGAGCTCGTCGTATGTGACGTGAGTAGGGGTCTGTCGGTGAGCGGGGATGTCGATGCAGTACTCCACTTGGCGAGTCCGGCTTCACCTCCTGACTACCTCGCCAAGCCCCTCGAAACCCTTGCCGTCGGCAGCGAAGGCACTCGACACGCGCTGGAGCTCGCGTCATCGCATCGTGCTCGTTTTCTTCTTGCATCCACGAGCGAGGTCTACGGAGACCCGGACGTTCATCCGCAAACCGAGGATTACTGGGGGAACGTGAACCCGATCGGTCCGAGAAGCGTCTACGACGAAGCGAAGCGCTTCGCTGAGGCTCTCACGATGGCGTGGCACAGAAACCGGGACGCAGATGTTTCCATAGTTCGAATCTTCAATACGTACGGGCCGCGTCTTCGGCCCGGCGACGGCCGCGTGGTCTCCAACTTCCTGGTGCAAGCGATCGAGGGCCGACCCCTCACCGTCTATGGAGATGGGACACAAACGAGGAGCCTCTGCTACGTGGACGACGAAGTCGCAGGAATAGTGGCTCTTCTCGACTCGGACGTCGTAGGCCCTGTGAACATCGGGAACCCAGCCGAGATCAGTGTTTCGGAGTTAGCCGCACGAGTGATCGAGCTGACCGGCTCATCGTCGCCGGTCGTCTACGAGCCACTGCCGACAGACGACCCCACGCGTCGGCGTCCAGACATCTCCTTGGCCCGGAAGCTGTTGGGTTGGGAACCTGTGGTGGCGTTGGACGTAGGGTTGCTAAGGACGGCTGAATTCCTGAGCGCGGTCACCGGAGCCACGAGATCCAAGAGCGTGAAGAACTGATGGCGAGCAAGAAAGATCGGGGAAGCCGACCGGTGACGGACGACAAATCGAGCGATGAAGCCGCAGCGCCTACGTATCACCTTCTGTCGGTGATCGTCCCCGTGTACAACGAGCGGAACACAGTCGCCGAAGTGATAAGGCGCGTCAGGTCTGTGGAGCTGCCGCTCGGCCTCGAGGTCGTCGTCGTCGACGACGGTTCGTCGGACGGAAGCGAGAAGATCCTGGGTGCACTCGAGGACTCGACGGTGCGCCTCATCGCGCACGGATCCAATCGCGGTAAAGGAGCCGCCGTCCGCACCGGTCTCGAAGTATCGCGAGGCGACCTGATACTCATCCAAGATGCCGACCTCGAGTACGATCCGGCGGATTGGCCCCGCCTACTCGACCCGATCGTCAGAGGAAAGGCGCGCGTCGTCTACGGCAGCCGGTTCACGGGTGAGCGCAAGAACATGTTCCCCTCGCATTGGCTTGGGAACCGTTTCCTTACTCTTCTCACCAATATCCTCTACAGCTCGACATTGTCCGACATGGAGACTTGCTACAAGCTCTTCGACCGCGAGGTCCTGCGGGGGATCAAGATCCAGTCCGATAAGTTCGAATTCGAGCCCGAGATCACCGCCAAAGTCCTGCGGCGCGGATACCGGATCTATGAAGTCCCGGTCTCGTACGCGGGTCGAGAGCTGGACGAGGGCAAGAAGATCACCTGGCGTGACGGACTTGGTGCGATCGCGACCCTTGTGAAGTACCGCTTCACGCCGCTGCCTTGAAACGGACCGGCGAAACGGTGAAGAGATCACCGTTGATCGATGCGCCGAGCCGTCCCACACCTGCGGCAGTCGTTGTGAACCACGACGCGGGAGAGGAACTGATCAACTGCATCCGCTCATTGGAACAAGAAGGCGCAACTCCGATCGTCGTCGTAGACAATGCGTCGTCGGACGGTTCTGTCGAACAGCTCACGCACGGTCACCCCTCGACCTACGTACTACGTCTTAGTCGCAACGTCGGCTACGGATCGGGGGCCAACAAGGGCTTGATCGCGTACGAGGATCTGGAAGCGTCCTGCGGTCAAGAGCCGTCGTCGGACCAAGAGTTCGTGCTCGTCGCCAATCCTGATGTCGTCGTCCACCCCGGAGCGCTCGAGGTCCTGGTAGACGCTCTCCACAAGGATGCCGGCCTGGCTTTTGTTGGGCCTCGGATTCTCGAGACCGACGGGACCCGTTACCCCTCGGCTCGAAGGTTCCCGTCATTGATCGACGCTGTGGGCCACAGCTTGCTCGGCACGATCGCGCCGAAGAATCGGTTCACAAGGCGCTACCAGATGAAAGACCTCGACGCTGCCGGGAACGACGTGATCGAAGTCGACTGGATATCGGGGGCGTGCCTGCTCGGCAGGCGTAAGGCATGGGCCGAGCTCGGGGGGTTCGACGAGGCGTACTTCATGTACGCAGAGGACATGGACCTGTGCTGGCGCGCTCGACAGGCGGGCTGGGCGGTTGCCTACGCCCCCGAAGCACTGGTCACGCACTTGCGAGGGGTCTCGACCGCGAAACGTCCTTACCGGATGCTCGCCGAGCACCACCGGTCAGCGCTGCGCTTCGCGACCAAGGTGGAGACCGGCTGGCGCAGGCCCATCCTGCTGCCAGTTGCGGCCCTGCTGGCCTTCCGCCTCATGTCAGAGCTCGTACGCACGGCCGTCGCGTCGAGGAGCGCCGACTCACTGCACGCTGGTCGTCCCCAGCGGCCCGAGTCCCACCAACCCTGAAAGCCGAGTCGCACCAACCCTGAAAGCCCGGTCGCACCTGCAGTGTGAGCCCGGTGTGGCCTTGGGCGCTTTCGCGACCCCTTGGTAGGACGAGTAGGGTGGCAAGCCGACCATGGCCAGGAACGACACAGGAAAGTGGGTTGCGCGCGCGGCCGCGACGGGGGGTGGGCGGACATACCGCGGCCAGCGCCCGACCAAGTGGTACGCAAGCTTGGTACTCATCTGCATCGTTGGGGTCGCCCTCATCTGGTTGAGCAGGTACCAGCGCCAGAACCCCTCCTCCTCCGGTCAGCCGGCCATCGGCACGCATTGGGTCGCCGCCCTGTCCTTCGACCTCTGCGGAACCACCCTTCCCGTGCTGCCAACCAATCCGAACGCCACTGCGCAGATCACGACTCAAGGCGACGGGCTGATCCACATCTCACCGACGACATCGGACAACGCCGGAGCGAATGCCACGCTCGGGAAGTTCGCGGGTGAATATCCCGGATTGACACTTACGTCCACGAGCGTGCGATACCCCGGACAACGTTCCTCCAGCCAGCCGACCGTGGGCAAGACGTTCACGGACGACGAGAAGTGCCCAGCCGGCACCAGATTTGCCGGCCAACAGGGCCAGTTGACCATTCAGGTCTATCCGACCTTCACCGCCAAGACCCCGGTCACTGCCGACGATCCCGACACGTTCCGGCTCGGCAACGGTCAGCTCATAACAGTTGCCTTCCTACCGAACGCAAAGCCCATACCGAAGCCACCGGGCACCACGATCACTCTCATGCTGCAGACGATGAACCAGAATCTGACCGGCAGCACGACGACGGCACCCAGCGTGTCCGTGCCGAGCACGCCCGCGACTTCCACTCCTCTCGGGAAAGGCACTACCGGGAGCGGATCCACGGCACCAAGCGGGCAACCCGCTAAGTGAAAGCGATAGTCCTCGTGGGGGGCGAGGGCACAAGGCTCAGGCCGCTCACCAACACCACCCCGAAGCAGCTCCTTCCCGTGGTGGAAGTTCCAATGCTCGAACGAGTTCTCAGCTGGCTCGGTTCCTCGGGTCTCTGCGATGTGGTCCTCTCGCTCGGTTATCGCCCGGACGCCTTCATCGACTCGTATCCCGATGGGTTGGTCGGCGGTGTGCACTTGACGTATGCAGTGGAGCCGCAGCCACTCGACACCGCCGGCGCGATCCGCTTCGCAGCGCTGCAAAGTGCCGTGGAGGAAACGTTCGTAGTCGTGAACGGTGACGTCCTGACAGACCTCGATCTCTCCTCGTTGCTCGATTTCCACCGCTCCCGGAGGGCGGCAGGAACAATTCACCTGACGCCGGTCGAGGACCCTTCGCGGTTCGGGGTCGTCCCGATCGACGACCGAGGTCGGGTCATCGACTTCATCGAAAAACCGCCTCCGCACGAGGCTCCTACCAATCTGATAAACGCAGGGACCTACGTGCTGGAGCCGGAGGTGCTCGAGTTGATCAAGAGCACCGGAAGAGTCTCGATAGAAAGAGAGGTCTTTCCTGAGATCGCTGCGAGTGGGGAGCTGTACGGCCTAGCGAGCGACGCCTATTGGCTCGACACGGGG
>DASPVS010000309.1:0-4346 GCA_035622235.1 Acidimicrobiales bacterium
CGGAGGGGCGGTCTTCGCTGGTGAATTGTCACTAGGCGGTGAGCTGTCACTTGGCGAGGGCGCACTAGACGCGGGGCCTGCCGATACGAGGACGGCGGGCGGCGCTCCCGTTGTCCCCACCTGGAAGCTGGCGAAGCTCGCCAAGAGCGAGGCTGCTTGACCCGAGCCCGTGTACGAAGTCGTCGAAGCCGTCCCGCAGTTCGTGGTGGCGATCTGCGCGTCAACGGTGTTGAGCTGCGTCTCGATGTTGTTGGCCTGCTGGATGTCCGCTTGACCTTGGGCGGTCTGGTTGGCAGCGAGCTGCGAGTTGATGTAGGTGAAAAGGGAGTTCACATACGCGTTGGTGAGCTTCGCTGACCGCACCGCGGTCGGCTGCTTGACCGAAACCGACAATGACCCCGGAGGCAGGAGGCTGGCACCCTTCGCCGCCTTGCCGCTCGACTTCGGCGTCGCGACCGAAACCAGTCCCTGCAGGTTCGCCGTCTTCTTCAAACCAATAGATTTTGCGGCGCTCGTTATCACCTGCTCGTTGGCCGCATAGAAGAGCACTTCCTGTGGCGACACAGCCGCACCGCCAGTGCTGTTCTTCCCTCCCGGCGGGATTCCTATGATCGCGGTGGCCTCGAACTGCGATCTTGCGGACTTGCCGCTCACGGGTACGAGCACGGCGATCACGGCACATATGACAGCCAGGATCGGAAGCAGCCACCAACGGCGGACGAGAGCGTAGCGATAGTCGATCGGCTCCATCTTCGGTTCCCGCTCTCAGGCTCCCTGGCTATCCTGCTGGGCGTGCCCTGCTCGGACGGACCTGGTGCAGGCACCCTGGGGCGTTGCCCTGCCCCGACTAGCGCTCAATGGTACTTGCAGCCACCCATCTACATATACGCGCGGGTGCCAACCGGACACTCTTTGCGAGGCAATGCGAGCGGCAACTCCGGCAGTTCGAGCGCAGAACGGGGTCGAACGACGTCGGTAGAGCCACTTTACTTCTCTTTGCGCGTCCACAGCCACTCTCGGTAGCGTATTCCCTGAGCCATAAATCCCCAATCCTGACGATGTGACTTCGTGGGCCAGCCTCCTAGCGTGTGCATTGGGGACCGAGGGCCACGTGGGGAGAGATTGTGTCCACGAGCCGTGACGGGGTGATTCCCAGCTGCCGCCCTGTGGGGGGGCGGAGGCATGGGAGGGGGGCACTGAGGCGTGACGGGTAGTTATGACGACGTCCGAAACGCAAAAAGCGCGCCGAAAAACGTCGGCAAGGTAAGAGGGGGAGAAGCCACAAGCGGCGTGGCGATCTCGGTGCGCGCCTCGAAGATGCGCGCGCGCGTGCTGTTCATGCTTCTCGACGCCTTCGTGATCGTCGCAGGATTCTCGTTCGCCGAGGTCACCTATCTCGCTTACCGAGCGCCCGTCCATTATTTGGACCGATTCGTCGTGTTCCTCGTGTTTGCACTTGCGGTCCAGCTCACCTGCAACCAATTGTTCGGCCTGTACGGCCGCATGTGGCGTCACGCAGGCGTAGAGGAAGCGCGCCAGATCGTCCTTTCCTCCCTCACGGCTCTCACCGTGATGGTCGTCTTCTATCCGGTGGGACGCGAGCTCCTCTGGCGATCGACAGTCTCTCTCGGCGTCATCGTGATCGGCTCGATCTTCGTAACGATGGGAATGGGAATCCTCCGCTTCCATTCGAGGCTGTTTGCGTGGCAGCGCGGAGCCAAGCGCATGGGCCTGCGAGTGGCCGTGATCGGGAGCCGCGACGCTGGGGCTTCTGCGGTCCGGGAGATGTTGCGCAACCCCCGTGCCGGGCTCGTGCCGGTTGCCGTTTTCGACGACGACCGAAAGAGCCACGGACTGTCGATCTCCGGAGTGCCGGTCGTGGGATCGGTCTCGGACATTCCAACCGCTGCGGACCGCTTCGAGATTCAGCAGGTCCTCCTTGCGCACTCCTCGCCCACACCGGAACTCGTGGATAGGTCGCTCAGAGCGGCGGAAGCCGCCGGTGTGGTCATGAAGATCCTCCCGGGAGTGCGCGAGCTCGTCGGCGGAGTCGGTGAGCGTGGCGCTCTCGTCCAGGCCCGCTCGCCCCAGATCGAAGACCTGCTCGGTCGCAAACAGGTTGCAACCGACCTCGAGGCCGTGCGTCGCTCGATCGCAGGCCGACGGGTTCTCGTCACCGGAGCCGGGGGTTCGATCGGATCCGAGATCTGCCGCCAGGTTTCCGGCTTCGATCCGGCCATGATGGTCCTTGTCGATCACGACGAGACGCACCTTTACGACGTCGCAGCGGCTGTGATGGCGCCTCACGAACAGGCCCTGGTGGACGTTTCGGACCGCGCCGCGGTGTACGAAACATTCGAACGGTTCGAGCCGGAAGTCGTCTTCCATGCTGCTGCGCACAAACACGTTCCAATCCTCGAAACGCATCCCGTCGAGGCTGTGACGACCAATGTCTTCGGAACCCGTAACGTCGTCGAAGCCGCGGCTGCCACGGCGGATCGGTTCGTGTTCATATCGACGGACAAAGCGGTTCGTCCCGCGAGCGTGATGGGGGCGGCCAAATGGCTCGGAGAACAGGTAGTCCGGACGCACACACCTAGCGACTCGTCTTATTGCGCTGTGCGGTTCGGCAACGTACTGGGAAGCCGCGGCAGTGTCATCCCCACTTTCGCCCGACAGATTGAAGCGGGGGGTCCTGTGACTGTGACGGACCCAAGGATGACGCGCTATTTCATGAGTGTCGAAGAGGCTGTCCAGCTGGTCCTGCAAGCATCGGTGCTCGCATCCGGAGGCGACATCTTCATGCTCGAGATGGGAGATCCGGTCAGCATTCTCGATCTGGCCCAACGCATGATTCGGCTCTCGGGATACAACCCCGGGACCGACATACCGATCCGGATCGTGGGGACCCGTCCTGGCGAGAAACTCCACGAGGAGCTGAACACACCCGACGAGCCCGTGAACCCGACGTCGCACCCTTCCATATACCGCCTCACGCCCACCGCGGTCGACCCGATCGACCTCGCCGAGCGCCTTGTCCAACTCGACGAATGCGTCGACAAGAGAGATGCCCAGCGTGCGCGTGAGCTGCTCTTCTCGTTGACTCCCACGGGGTCTGTCGAGGACGAGGTGCTGGCGGATCCGAGCCGTGCAGCGATCGAGCGAGCGGCCGACCTGGAACAATCGGCGGACCTGGACAACTCGTCCGAGAGAGAAATCTCATCCAACGATTCGACTGAGGCATGGGCGACCCGATAGCGATCGCCACGGCCGTCGCCGGCTATGGACTCGGGCCCCCTGGCGTTCCGCTGGTGGACGAACCTTTGGACGCGCGCTCGTGGTCCGAGCTCATGACACTGCTTCAACGTCAGCGTCTGATCGGGCTGTTCTCCGCGGCCGTGTCCGAATGCGCGATCGCGGTAACCGCAGAACAAAAGGACGAGCTTTCGGCGGTCGAGGAGGCGACCGTCTCGAAGACCCTCGAAGTCGAACGGGACGCGATCGAGATCGTAGACGCCCTTGCGAACGCCAAGATCAAGCACCGCATCTTGAAGGGGCCTGCTGTCGCACACCTGGACTATCCCGACCCGCAGCGACGCCCGTACGAAGTCGTGAACCTACTCGTGCCAATGGATCGTTATGACGACGCCGTGGAATTGATCATGGGCCGCGGGTGTCGCCGGTCGGTCCCCGAACCACGGCCAGGCTTCGACCGTCGTTTCGGCAAGGGAACCACGCTCCTCTCCGACGACGGGCGGGTCGTCGAGTTACACCGGACGATCGTGACGGGCCCCTATGCAATGCTGACCGACCCGAACAACCTCTTCGACACATCGACGGCTCTCGAGCTGCACGGTCACGAGCTTTGTGCATTGGGGCTCGAAGAGCGTCTGTTGCACGCCTGCTTCGATGCCCGGATAGGAGACGACCCCCCGCTGCTGCTCCGTCTTCGCGACATCGTGCAACTCGCGCTCACCAATCAGCTCGACATACCTCACATCGAGTCGATCAGTGATGCTTGGAAGGCGCAATCAGTAGTGGCGGAAGCCATACACCACGCTTGGGAGACACTATCCGTCGTAGACATAGTCCCCTTGTCGGCTTGGGCTGCGGGACACAAGTCGAGCAGGACCGATCGTCGACGTCTCTCCGCTTATCGCAAGGTGCGCGGTCGCACACTCGTTTCGGTTCCCACGGTTCGAGACATCCGCCCTCGGCGCGCCATAGTCCCCTATCTTCGAGCCGTTCTGCTTCCCGACCGGAGATATCTCGAGGGTCGCTATCGAGGTCACGCGCACCGCTGGTGGCGTGGATCGTTGGTCATGATCCGCCGCCATGATCATCGC
>DASPVS010000310.1:0-4282 GCA_035622235.1 Acidimicrobiales bacterium
GCCTTTTTCAGCATGTTCTCGGATCGCATCGAGCAGGCTCGGGCCGAGCCATGGTTCAGGCGTGCGCCCGGCGCTCTGCCATGCAACGTCGAATGTCTCGAGCCCGAGGTTTGCCGCTACCGAATCAGCACTTTCTTGGACTTGTTCGGCGTAAGAGTCGCCGTCCTTCACCACCCGAAGAGGCACGCTGTGGGCGCTGAACACCACGCACACGTCACGCGCCGCCGGCTCTGGGAGTTCTGCGATCGCGCGCTCGACGCGGTGCGACCACAACTCGACCAGTCCCGCGGCCCGGTACCAGTTCTCGATGACGTGTACCACGCCTGCTTTTCCGAACTTCGAGGCCGGCGAAGTCGTGGAGAACGCTTTTTCCGCACGGCGCGCGTATTCTCCGACGCTCACCACCGACGAATGTGGCGCGAGCACAATGCCGACCGACTGCTCTGCTCCGGCCCTCTGCAAAGTGTCTACAGCGTCCTCGATCCTCGGGTTTGCGAATTTATAACCCAGCTCGACGACGAAAGCCCCGCCGGAACTGTTGGAACGACGAACACGGCCGGCACTACCGGCACTACCAACACGGCCGGCAGTTGGCGAGAGCGATAGTTTCAAACCTTCGACTTGTGCGGCGGTGATCTCTGCAAGTGGCGAGCGCCCGCCGATGGCGACATAGCGCCGTCTGAGCTCCCCGAGAAGGTCGTTACCCGGGGCCCGGCCCCCTCGAATCTCGGTGTAGAAGTTCTCGAGATCGTCCAACGTCTGTGGTGTTCCGTGCGCCATGACGAGCACGCCGACAGGACGAGAGGTGGTCACTTCCGATCGCCCGAATGGATCATCATTTTCCCTGCGAAGTCGACAGCTCGGCCGGGGAAACGGAGTGGACGAGCTCTACGAGCCGACAGAGGTTGGAGGGATCGGTTTCCGGAAGGACACCGTGACCGAGGTTGAAGACGTGCGCTTCTCCGCCTCCTCGCCGGAGCACGTCCAACGCTTCGGTACGCAGAACATCGAATTCCGCGAGGCATATGGCGGGATCCAGATTTCCCTGAAGGGCGTAACCGGGGCCGATGCGCCTGCGTGCTTCGTCGAGCGGCACTCGCCAATCAACCCCTACGACATCGGCCCCCGCACGCGCCATCAGCACGAGGAGTTCGCCGGTCCCGACGCCGAAGTGGATTCGCGGTACGTCGAGATCTGCGATTCCGTCCAGCACCTTTTCCGTCGCGGGCATGATCGAGCGCTCATAGTCCTGGGGGGAAAGAGCGCCCGCCCAGCTGTCGAACAGTTGGACGGCCGAGGCTCCGGCCATTACCTGCGATCTGAGAAACGAGATCGCAAGGTCCGCCAGACGGTCCAGCAATCTCGCCCAGAGAGCGGGATCTTCCTTCATGAGCGCCTTTGTGCGCGCATACGTGCGCGACGGACCGCCTTCGATGAGGTAACTCGCCACAGTGAACGGAGCACCTGCGAACCCGATGAGCGGAATGCCGCGAGGCGCCAGTTCTCCGACGGCGATCCGGACCGCTTCGGAGACAAACGGTATGTCCGTCTCGGGTTCGAGGCTACGCAGCCGCGCGAGATCAGCTTGGTTCCGAAACGGTTGCTGTACAACCGGACCGGTCCCGGGCTCAACGTCCACGCCGAATCCCACCGCGGCTACGGGGACCGTGATGTCAGAAAAAAGAATTGCGGCATCGACCCCGTAACGCGTCACAGGTTGGAGTGTCAGCTCGGCCGCGAGCTCCGGATGTCGTATCGCTTCGAGAATGCTCCCGTCGCCCCGTGCCGCTCTGTACTCCGGCAACGAGCGGCCGGCTTGACGCATGAACCACACGGGGACCCGAGCCGGCCGCCCACCTCGACAGGCTTGAAGGAAATGGGGTTCCACAAGGGATTCTTTGACTCCGGCGGACCCGATGGTCACGGACCGACGCTACCCGAACACGCTCGCGATGCCCGATCGACACGAAGGCAGACACACTGCACGAGACACCTCGACCGGCACCTATCATTGATGGTTCACCGCTCTCGGGCGGTGCGCAAAGGGGCGGCCGTGGCAAGACATCCCGAGCTCGAGCTGGAACAGGCACACGTCGACCGCGCGTACCTCCGCCTTGACCAGCTCCGGTCGGACGCCGAGGAGCTCCTGCGTTCTGTTCTCGATCAGGGTCGGGGGGGGACTCACCAGTTCCGCGAAGAGCGGGATGTCATCGTTCGCACCAGCCTCGCCCGGATCGACCAGCTCGACATTGGGGAGCAGGCACTGTGTTTCGGGCGTATCGATCAGCGCGCGTCCGACCCTGAGCTCAACGGCAATGCGCGCGGACCCGTCGAGAGCTTTCACATCGGGCGATTGGGCATCTCGGGCGAGGACCTCGAACCACTCGTGGTCGACTGGCGGGCGCCTGTCGCCGAGCCTTTCTACAGGGCCACGGGACGCGATCCGATGGGATTGGTCCTGCGGCGCCATCTGGCCGCTCAGGGTCGAGAGATCATCGGAATAGAGGACGAGAGATTCGGCGCCGACGACGGGACGGTCTCGGACGAAGTCCGCAGCGGAGACAGCGCGACGGTCTTGGACGAAGTCCGGAGTGCCGATGGCAACAGCGCCGGTCTCGTCGATGTCCGCGGTGCAACTGCCGACGGACCTTCGATGAACGGTGAGGCGGTGCTCGAGCCCCACCTCGATCTCGGCGGTCCCGGGGCCCTGTTGGCGGCCCTGCAGGGAACCAGGACAGGGTTCATGCGGGACATCGTCTCGACCATCCAACGGGAACAGGACGAGATAATCCGTGCTCCCCTGCCTGGCGTGATGGTCGTCCAAGGAGGTCCCGGCACCGGCAAGACGGCTGTCGCTCTGCACCGCGCCGCATACCTGCTCTACACGCATCGCTTTCCTCTCGAGCGACAAGGCGTGCTGGTTATCGGCCCGAACCCGCTCTTCCTCAGGTACATCGAACAAGTGCTGCCCTCGCTCGGGGAAAGCGGTGTGACGTTGTCGACGGTCTCCGGGCTCGTACACGGCTTCGAGGTTCGGTCCTCCGAACCCTCTGAGGTGGCGAAGCTCAAAGGTGACGCTCGAATGGCCGACGTCATCGCGAGAGCGGTGCGGACTCGACAGCGCGCATTGCGACAAGACGTCGAGATCCCCTTCGGCTCGGCCATACTGCGACTTCGAGCTGAAGACACTGCCGCTGTGGTTGCCGCAGCCAGGCGCAGGCCCGGGTCGCACAACAGAAGACGGCGTTTTGTCGAGCAGCTCGTCGTGCGCCGCCTCGCCGACGATTACACGCGCCTGCTTTCGATCCGTACAGGAAGGCCGGTATCCGACGGTGGCGAAGACGTCGAGGACCACCCTGCCAGCAATATCGCCAGCAATACCGCCAGCAATGCCGCAAGCAATGCCGACGCCAATGGTCACTCTCCGGACTCCTCTTCCAACGGTCGACCTTCCGAGTTCGAGCTCGAGGATTCAGATGTCCTCGACATCGCCGAGTTCAGCCGGGAAGTGCGCCGCACTCCGGAGCTCGCGGAAGCGCTCGATCGCATGTGGCCGCGGCTCAGCGCCGAGGAGCTCCTTCACGATCTTCTCGGAGCACGGCCTCTGCTTCAACTGGCGTCGAAAGGCATTTTGACGCACTCCGAACAGAACGCTCTCTACCGACCCAGAAGCACGACGATGGAGCAGATCCCGTGGACCGCGGCGGACGCAGCCTTGATCGATGAAGCTCGGATGCTGCTCGGGAGCAGACGTGGGCGAACGGGCAGCGTGACGACTGACAGTGAGGATTCACCCCGTACCTACGGGCACATCGTGGTGGACGAAGCCCAGGATCTCTCGCCAATGCAGGTCCGCATGGTCGCTCGGCGTTCGCTCTCGGGCTCGGTTACGGTCGTTGGCGACGTCGCGCAGGCCACTGGTCCGTGGGCGCCCGCCGCCTGGTCCGATCTAACTGTTCACCTGCCGTCACAGCGCCCCGCGTCGATGGTCGAGTTGACCGTGAGCTACCGGACTCCTGCCGAAGTCGTGGACGTCGCCGAGCGGGTTCTGGCCGAGGCCGCCCCTGGTGTGAGAGCTCCTCGACCGGTCCGCCGGACTGGCCAACCCCCACGGTTCGAGCACGTGACCTCCGAGCAGTCACTTGCTGACCGCGTGGCCTATGTGGCTGGCCGGCTGGTCGACGAAGTGTCCCCCGGAACAGCTGCGGTCCTCGCTCCGGCGTCTCTCATTGGTGAGCTTGCGCTCGCTCTCGACTCAGCGGGAGTCGCGGCCACCGACCCC